>JAZUHZ010000210.1:0-19693 GCA_045642005.1 Candidatus Avilachnospira sp. | reverse complement strand
CTTAGGATCAGTTTATTCGGTTTCATGGATGACACCCGCCTTTCCTGCAGCGTCCCTCATGACTGCCATCTCCTCGTCCGACATATCCTGCTGATAGATCAGACGATAGAAATCCCGGATCAGTTCATCAAAGGACTTATTTTCCACGATCTGCACCGGATCGACCTGATCCAGTACCTTTGTATGGGAGTTATCATAATCGATATGGAGCATATTCGGGTAGGAAGCCCGGAAGATTCCCATGGCATCCGGGATAATATCTTCCTCCGTGAGTGTCACATAGATGAAATCCTCTGTCTTTTCCACCACATCATTTGCCAGAAGCTGCTCCATTTTTCCTTTCAGGTGACGCATGTCCCGCTTCGGTTTCAGGGGAACCAGTTCCACCGATACTTTCCCGTTTTCCACAGTCAGAAGAGGCATGGACTTATCCTTATTGATCTCGCTGAGGGAATACTTGATGGGAGATCCCGCATACCGGAGGGTTTCCCGTCCGAGTTCCTGCGGTGCATGGATATGTCCAAGGGCGACATAGTCAAACCGGTCGAAGCAGGACGCGCTGATCTGTTCCACAAGACCCACGTTTTTTACAGCAGTGCCTTCCGAACCGGAAAGAGACACGCCGCTTTTTCCGGTAACAAACTGATGCGCCACCAGAATATTGGTTTCATTTTCATTGATCCCTGCGCTCTCTAATACGGTCTTTACTGCGCCCTCGTAGTCTCTGATCTCGGCATCCGGGTAATAATGCCGCACCTGAGAAGCTTTTACAAAAGGAAGAAGACAGATGTTTACCTTTTCCCCGTTTTCTTCGAGAGTCCGCTGATACAGCTTCCCATTAAATTTTGCCGAGATGTAGATACCGTTCGTTTCGAACAGGGAGCTGCCAAACTCAAGCCGGTCATCCGAGTCATGATTTCCGCTGATGATGAAAGCTTTGATCTTTTTGGATACCAGGGTCCGAAGGAACCGGTCCAGAAGCCTGACCGCCTCCTCCGGCGGATCTGCGCGGTCATAAATATCGCCGGAAATAAGGATCGCCGTTACCTTCTCTTTCTCCGCAACGTCAATGATCTGGTTTAAAATGTATTCCTGATCTTCTTTCAGGCTGTAGTCCATCAGGGACTTCCCAAGGTGAAGATCCCCCAGATGTAAAAATTTCATCCCGTTCCTCTCTCCTGTCCTGCGATTCTCTCAGCTGAACTTCTTTGCCATTTCAAGCACGTTTCCGATCTCGTTTCCTGCACTCAGCTTGTCCAATAATCCCATAATTTCTGTCCTTTCATCGAATATTTCCTGTTCTGCGCCGCACTGCCACAGGATGGGCGGTCAAACATATTATACATACATTCCCCGAAAAAGGATACCGTACTTTTCCGTGAGCGTCCCGGAGCCAGGGCTCCGCGGGAAAGACCCCGGTTGCAGGTTGAATTATTGATAAAAACAGTTAATCAAGACACATATCCCAAAAAAGAGGCCTCGTTTGAGACCTCTTTTTCCTATCATTCTATTACTGACTGTTTTCCTTATGTTAAACTGCCTGTTATCAGTCGTCATAGACCTGCATGCTGTCGAGGGAAAGGAACCAGACACCGGAGCTCAGGGCTTCCGCCAGGCTGTTAAAGTCGAGGAAGAACGCCGGATACATGTATTCAATTCCCGAAAGCGTCGAGCGCCGTGCGGATGCGGGGATCAGATTTCCACCTTCAGGATACCGTAACTCCGTTAAATAACCCGTCTGGTCAAGTCTTCCGTCATTATCGGATCCGTCATACACCTTGACCTGGAACGTATACTTACAATCGGGGTGCGTTGATCTGTATAAGGAAAAGTTCATTTTCATCACCAGATCTCTGTCCCAGTTGGCGCCGCTATCTCTCGTATAGAACAGGTTGATACTGTCGCCGCATACTGCGATGGAGTAATCTCCGAATTCGTGACTCTCCCATGCCCTGGACCACGTATTCTTTTTGCTGCTCTTATTACTCTGGTAAACCACGGACCTGCCGTTCATTCCGACGGGCTTATAATTCACAAACGTATGATTGATATCCTCCCAGTCCTGGTCGTAATCTCCGAATGCCCAGCCGGCGTAGGATACCTGACAGCCCAGCATGGAGAAGCAGATGGCTGCAGCCGCTGCGAATGCGGCAAAACGTTTTCTATTTCTGATGGCACTTTTTATGTTTTTCATGATTGGCCTCCGTTTAATCTTTTGTTATCAGTTTATACGGGGCAAATCAAAAAAGGATAAAAAAAATCCGTCAGACCAGGCGTTCCGTAAAAAAACCGCCGGGGCCGGCCCGACGTCAGTATAACAGCAGGTATGTACTGTTGACTTTTTTCGTGTGACTAATATAATGAAACAAGTGTCATACTATAGAGAAGGCGGAATATGAATCTCTTTAATTTTATCCTTTTGGGTCTGTCCCTTGGCTGCGTGGTGTTCGGCAGCTGCGTCAATAACAAGGTGGCGAAATCGTTTCTCAAAAATTACAGCGACAATCTTTTTTATAACCTTCTGCTGCACGGTGTCGGTACGGTGGTCATGTTTCTGTATGCGCGGCAGTTTGCGATTCATGGCACGACATTTCTGCTCGCGGCTCTTTTCGGCCTGGATTCCGTCTTAAGCTGCATTATCTCCGTGCTCTGTTTTAAGAACGGGCCGCTCGGACTCACCACACTGGTGACCTCCGCCGGGTCGCTCCTTTTTTCGACGGTTTTCGGGACCATTTTATTTCATGAGACCGTCTCCTTCCTCCAGGTGGCCGGGATCGCGCTCATTCTCGTGTCCATGTGCATTCTGACCGGTACCCGGGGCGACGGAAATATCAATAAGACCTGGTTTCTTCTTGTAATCGCCGAGGCGTTCTGCGGCGGAATGCAGGGGATCATTCAGAAATGGCAGGGCGCTACCCCCTACGCGGACGAGAAACCGGTGTTTCTTCTTTATACCTTTATCTTCTGCACGATTTTTGTCGGGATCTGGCTGATCGTCCGCACCCGCACCATTAAGAGCGAGCCGGTCACCGGTACCCTTCGGAACTTCCTGCTGCCCTTTGCCCTGATCACCGGATTTACCACCGCCGTGGTGAACATTATCAACCTGAAACTTGCCATCGAAGTCCCCGCTGCGGTATTTTTCCCGATCAACAGCGGCGGATACATCATCCTGACGTCAATCGCCTCATCCCTCTACTTCAAGGAAAAACTGACCCGGCAGCAGAAGCTGAGCTTTGTGATCAGTTTTGCCGCGATCTTCCTGGTTGCAAATGTTTTCTGACAAAGAAGGAGACTCCCTATGAGAAACAAGAAGTTATTATGGTATAATCTGGCACTTATGGCATTTACCGGCGTCTGGAGTTTCGGAAATGTGATCAACGGATTTGCCACCTACGGCGGTGTCCGGGCTATCCTGCCCTGGCTGATCATCTTTTCATTTTACTTTGTCCCGTATTCACTGATGGTGGGAGAGCTGGGATCGGCATTTCCCCTGGAGGGCGGCGGTGTCAGTTCCTGGATCGGGAAGACCATCGGTCCGAAGGCCGCGTACCTTGCCGGCTGGACATACTGGGTCGTGCATATGCCGTACATTTCCCAGAAGCCTTCCAAGATCATCGTTGCTTTGGGATGGGCTCTGTTCCGGGATAACCGGGCGCAGAATCTGCCGCCGGTTCTGATCTCGGGAATCTCTCTTCTGATCTTTGCTTTGGCCATCGTCCTCGCGCTTCGGGGCATCGGCTTTCTGAAAAAGATCTCGGCCGTTGCCGGAACGGCGATGTTTATCATGTCCCTCTTATATATCGTCATGATGTTTTCTTCCAAAGCCGTTACGGGAAGGGCTTTCGGCGACGTCAGCCGGAACCTTGCCGCCTACCGGCCGAATATCGATCTGCAGTTCTTTCTGAATCTGTCCATTCTGATTTTTGCGGTCGGCGGCTGTGAAAAAGTATCTCCGTATGTGAATCAGATGAAAAAGCCGGGAAAGGATTTCCCGATGGGCATGATCGCGCTGGCAGTGATGACGGCAATCAGTGCGCTGCTCGGCACCATCGCCATGGGAATGATGTTTGATTCCGACCACATCCCCGCCGACCTGATCACCAACGGCGGTTATTATGCCTTTCAGATGCTGGGGCAGCACTACGGGCTGGGCGATTTCCTTCTGATTGCCTATGCGCTCTGCGAACTGATCGCACAGATGACCGTGATCATCATCTCCATCGATGCCCCGCTTCGGATGCTTCTCGACCATGCAGACCGGAATTTCATTCCGGAAAGGCTGTTCCGGAAAAATAAAAACGGGATCTATGTCAACGGAATCAAAATGGTGGCCGTCATCGTCGGGATCCTGATCATTCTCCCCTCCTTCGGAATCGGCGGAATGAACGAGCTGGTTTTGTGGCTTGTGAAGATCAATTCCGTCTGCATGCCTCTTCGGTATCTGTGGGTATTCACCTCGTACATTGCCTTAAAGAAATGTATGCAGAAAAACGGCCTTCCGGCAGAGTATCATTTTACCGGAAGCCCGCTGGCGGGAAAGATCATCGGCGGGTGGTGTTTTCTTCTCACCGCAGCCGCCTGTATCATGGGAATCTACAGCAAAAGCCGGTTTGAACTGCTTCTGAATATTACGGTGCCTGTCTGCCTGATCGGACTTGGATTTATCATGCCGAGAATTGCCGGAGCAGAACACCGGGCAGGCAAATAAGACGGCAGCATTTCATGGAAAAAAAGATAAAAGATGAAGAGAAAAACCGTTGAACTGACAGAGGTCCTTAATGAAAAGACCGTTGACCGGGCGGCGCAGCTGATCGAAGAATTCATGACGCAGAACGGCTGTGACCGGAAGGAATGCGTGCGGGTGCGGCTGAGTGCCGAAAATATGCTGCTCGCGGTGGTGCTCGGGCTTTTCGGCGGGCTGATTCCCGATACCGTGCGCACCTCGTGCATCGAGCACGTTCTGACGCCGTTATGCAATGCCTATATCAGCATGCTCAATTTCTTCTGCATCCCGCTCATTTTTCTGTCCATGGTCCTCGGGATCTGCGGCCTCGGGGATGCCTCCTCCTTTGAAAGGACCGGGAGACACGCAGATGCCGTTGATATAGGCCCGGTAGACCCCGCACGGTTGACCGCTGCGGGATCTTTTGGATTATCTGCTGATCTCTTCTGCGAAATATCCGGCCTTCGCGAGTTTTTCGCAGACGTCAATGTATCCGGCGATCGTTTCGTCCGGGAAAATGATGCCCTTATCCCACTCGACTTCCCGGAGGAGGTCCCTAAGGGAAAGGCCCGGTGTCATGCGGGACACGACCTCGGACAGCGTATCATAAAGGATCGTCCCCGGCATTTCGAACCGCTCCGTACGCGGCAGTTTCACAAGATCATGAGGGAAACCGCGGGTCAGCCGGGTAAAGAAAAGAGTTCCGGCTTTCTCAAAGCTTCCTTCGGTTTCGGGTCCTTCCGGTGCTGCCGGAGCCTCCGGGATCCGGAGCGACCCGATGGCCGCTTCGGCGGCTTTTTCCGCCTCCGGCCCTGTGCATGCTGCGAGGTCACGAAGCCTGCCGCATTCCCGCTCATATAAAAACCGCATCCGGCTCTCCTGATCGGTTCCCGGACGTACCGGGGTCAGCACCGCGTCTTCGAGAAGGCGCTGCGCCCTCTCCGCCGCTTTCGGAAGCATCTGGATGATCTCTTTTTCGTCGGGCGCCGTCATCCGGCGGACCCACTCACCGCAGATTGCGGTATGGGTGAGGCCGCTTTCCATATCGAGAAGCGCTTCGTCCTGTTCGGAATTGTGATGGAACCCGTTCTTTCCGTGGACAAACCAGACGGTCCGAAGGCCGTTGGTCGGATCGGAGAGGAACATATCGTCTCCCATCTGATGCCCGCACCGGAACACCGTATAGTCCGGAAGTTCCCGTTCGATGCTGCCGCATACTTCCTCAAGCAGGATGTTGCCGCCGAAACCGCCGGTCCGGTTCTCCCCGTGATAGTCGATGGATTCGAAGGCGCGCACCAGTTTGTCTTTTTCCCGGGAGAAGTTGAGTCCGTCCATGACGATACCGCCGAGCATGCTCCGGGTGTCTCCGAAATGCTCTGCAAAAGCGGCAAAGCCGTACATCTCACTGCCGAATACGACGCGCACGGTATATTTCTGCCGGATCTTTCCCTCTTCCGCCATGCGGCGAAGAACTTTCAGGATGGCAACAGAGGCGATGACGCCCGAGGAGTTGTCGTCGATGAGGGGTTCATACAGATGCGCATTGAGCCAGAGTTCTCTCGGGCTCTCCCCGGGAAGGACCGCGGTGACTACCGGAAGGACCGTTTCATAGCGGTGTCCGTCCGACTCCGCGTGAACCGTCACAGGTCCCCTCTCACAGGCCGCCCGGAGGCATTTCCCGTTTTTCGGGGAGATCTGGCAGGAGATAAACTCCCGGTCATCGGCCTGCACATGCCAGGCGTTGTATTCGGTGCCCGCGTTGATCCAGGCAACGCCCTCTTCGGACATGCCGGGATTCTCCACGTAATCCGAGATCCATCCGTACGCTCCGCCGTCTAAGAGCATCCGCATGGCTTCTCCCTGCGGACGGGTGGATGCGTCAAGAAGCACGAAGGCGCCACGGACATCTTTCCCTTCCCGCATCTCTTCCTCAGTCACGATACGGGCATCGATCCCGCCTTCCGGGGTGGACACGGAATGCTTGACCGCATGGAGCGGCTCTCTTTCGTAATCGGCGATTACCGGATCCGTAATTCCCTCTGCCGGGGTACGAAGCGTAAAGGTAAAATGGCTCACATCCCAGCCGATCGGGGTGCGCTTATCCTGGAAGGAGGCGACACCGTCAGAAGGGACGGGCAAAAGCTCTGCGTCAAATCCTTCTTCTTTCAGAAGGGCATAAACGTACTCCGCTGCCTGCTGCCAGGCCGCGGAGGTCTGTTTCCGTTCCAGACGGTAAAGGTTCCGGATGTGCTCTTCCATCCAGCCCGGGTCCAGATACGGTTCAAATTCTCTGATCATGGAATCCTCTCTTTTCTGTTTATGACTTCATGTTTTTCAGATAGTCTGTCACTTCGGCGAAACTTGCGTCTTTCCCGTTCAGAGAGAGTCTGATACGCCCCTCCTCACCGGTCGCAAATGTCACGCCGTATTTTGAGGCCATCCGGTTGATGGAATTCAGGTTTTTTTTCACGATTCCGCTCTCTGTCAGCACACTGAGCAGAAAACCGATCTGTCCGGCTCCGCCGGATACCATTGAAAGATCATCGTCTTCTAATTCTTCAAACTGTTTATTTTCCATAGGTTTTCCGTCCTTTCTTTTTGCGGTTCCTCTTAATGGCCTATCCTATCACATTTCCCGTGATATTTATATATACGATTCCTGAAGATTTCGGGATAAAAGTGTGCTATAATGCCTCACATGGATACGAATACAAAATCAAAATCTTTTACCTTTACCTATTCTCTTGTACAGGCTGCCTACTGGATGACGGCCTGTGCGGTCTTAAGCTACACCGTGGTGTATCTGCAGGCGCTTTCTTTCCGGAATTTTACCATCGGAATCATTACGGCCTGCGGCAGGGTGTTAGGAGCACTCTTAGGACCGGTCATTGCGGCGTATCTGGACAGCCACCCGAAATTCCCGACGGCCCGGATGAGTTATCCCCTGCTTCTTCTGCAGGTCGTTCTCTTCGGACTTCTGCAGGCTTTCGGGTCGGGCAATGCGCTGACGGGCATCCTTCTTGCCCTGATCATCGGCCTTTTCATCTCGACCAATACCGTCAATCTCCGGTTCTGCGGAGACTGCGCGATCTGCGGGTATGACCTTGATTTCGGCATCGCCCGGGGCATCGGATCCCTCGCGTATATTCTTCCCACCGTGCTGCTCGGGATCATCTTCAAGCGCATTCCTGGGACTTATCTTCCCGTGTTCGGAATTTTTCTTCTGCTTCTCCAGCTTGCGGTCAATATCTATGCCGGAAGGTTTTTCCGGGGACAGCGCTCTCTTTCCGGCATCCGGGAGGACAGTACGGGAAGCTCCTCTCTGTTCCGGTTCCTTCGGGAAGACCCGTATTTCACCCGTCTGCTGATCGGGATCCTGCTCCTCTTTTTCGGCTACTATACCTATGCCACCTTCCTGATCAACATTGTGAAGAATATCGGCGGTGACACCGCGGTCATGGGCGCGGTCTCCGGGGTCGCGGCAGCGGTGGAGATTCCGTTTATGTTTGCGCTTTCCTTCCTCCGGAAAAAGTGGAAGCTTTCCACTCTTATGGTTTTTTCCGTATCCGCCCTGACGGTAAAGGTCCTGGTCACGGCGCTCGTGACTTCGATTCCCGCGCTCTTTGTCTCCCAGCTTCTGCAGGGATTCGGATATGCGCTGTTTGCGGCTGCCATTGTGGAGTATGTGTCCGCGGTCATTCCGCAGAGGAATCTGGCCAAGGGACAGAGTCTTGTGTATACCATGGAGATGGCCAGCGGCGTTCTGGCGAGCCTTGTGGCCGGGAAACTCTATGATGTGACCAGCGTACGGGTCACCCTGCTCGTGGGATTTTTTGTGACGGCGGCCGGCGTGGCGATGTGCATCGCGGGAATCCGGAAGGTGGAGTAGGCATAACAGCCGGGAAACGGAAAAAGGCGTGGGACATCAGAGATGTTTCACGCCTGTTTCCCTTTCACGGCTGTTATGTTTTTTATTCGGCCTTGACTACGGCGTACTGGTAATTGCTGCCGGTCTACAGGGCATGGTAGATATCCGAAAGCGGAACCCGCAGGCGGTTATAGTGGGTGGACGGATCCGTGACAAAGACCGTGTCGGTTTCCGGGTCGTATTCCCAGATCCCCACATAGTGCCCGTCTGTGTACCACCATAATCTCCGGTCGTTGTCGCCGTTCACCAGGATGATCACATTGTCGGCTGCAGCGACGTCCTCCTGAAAAGCCGCATAGTCTCCGGGTTTCCGGCAGAGACGCATGGACAGGCCGTAATGACCGGCCATGGCCTTCATGATCTCCCAGCTCACCGCGCCGTGACCGGACTCGGGATAGTAGGAGGTATTCTGTTTGGTGCTGTAATACATCTCCTCCGGATCCACGACCGTGTCTGTCAGCGTGCTTACCGCATTGGAAAGACAGCAGATCCCGCAGCCGAAGGCCATAAATTCCTGGCCGCCGGCCGGGATCTTCGCCCAGTCTCCGTTCCAGGGCACATTGACGCTGCGGTAATTGACCCAGGTGGTGGTCTCATAAGCCTCCGGGGAAAACTGCGTATAGGAAGAAATCGCGCTTTCCGCCGCGGTCTCCTCGTACGGCCTCCCGAGATAAACATCCAGATTGACCGGCCCGCTGATTCCTTTGATCCCGCCGGTCAGGCAGTACTGCCAGGCGGCGAAGGGGTAGGGCGTTCCGGGAGTTCCTTCGAGGCCGGAGTACCAGAAATCGTATTTTCCCGCGAGGGCGGTCATGTCGTACATTTCCGCCTCGTAGCGCATACTCGCGTAGATGGCCGGGCGCAGTCCGGCTGTTTCAATCTCTTCACAGAAAGCGGCCGCGGTTTCCGTCGCCTGCTCTTTGTCTCTATTGTCCGGAAGTTCATCCGTATCCATGGCTTCCGGCACATAGGCCGCAAACAGATCGAGCTTTCTCTCCCCGATCACGGACAAAAAATCGGCAGCCTCTTTGCGGGCTTCTTCCGCGGTTTCCGCCGCGGAGGGGTAATACGCCCCGATTTTAAGGCCGAGCCGGTAGGCGCCGTCGTAATGGTCGGCGAACATTTCGTCCGCGCAGATCAGCACAAAGTCGCAGCGGGCCTCCCGCACCTTGTACCAGTCGATCGCGCCCTGCGCCTGCGAGATGTCCACGCCCCGGAGCATTTCATATTCCGGGAAGGAGTCATCCGTGATGCGGAATACGGCGTTTCCGTTTTCATCGGTTCTCGGAATGCCCCATTCGTATTCTCTCATGGCGGCATCTTCTTCGATAAGATAGCGCTCTTCCGTTCCGGATTTATCCCGGTAAACCACCCATTCGGGCGCGGGAGTGGTTTCTTCCGTCACGGGCTCTGTGAGAGCTACGGTCTCTGTCTCGGGAACTTCTGTCTCTGTTTCCGGGACCGTGCTTTCCGTTTCCGGGGCCGCTGTGGTGGTCTCTTCCTCCTCCGATCCGCCCTTTCTCAAAAGAAACGCGAAAAGGATCACAGCGATACCAAGAAGCACGATCGCTGCCGCTTTCTTTTTTTTAGCTGTCTGCCTCCTGCGGCTGTGTCCTTTTTCCAATTATTTCACCAGTTTGCGGAATGTCTCCAGGAACCGTTCGGCATCTTCTTCGGCCGGGGTTCCTTTTTTCAGATCCCGGATATCCTCAAGCACCGAAAGCGCGGTTTTGTCGGAGGCATAGCGGAAAAGCCCCGCGTTCCACAGGGTGATCCCGGAACCTTCGTTGTCTGCGTTATTGTATTTCCAGAGCTGCATCTTGTGGGCTTCTTCGTCGGACAGCATGATCCGGTAGCCCGGGGCGGGGAAGATCTTCGTGCCGGCGCCGTTTTCGTCCTCTTCCACATCATCCATGAGGAATACGGCGAAGATGTAGCGGCCGCTCTCAGATTCTTCCGGGTCTCTTGCGGTCAGGATGCAGAGGCCTCCGGGGGCTGCATCCTCTAAAAGAGCGGTGCGGTCGCTGTCCCGGTCGGCAATCATCATGCCGGTATCGACGGTCCAGTCCCGTAACAGACGGCTTTCGGGGCAGATCACGGCATTGTCATCGAGAAGAGCATCCAGCTCCTCCCGGCTGAGCTCGCCCGCGTTATACCGCCGGCAGGGGCAGTCCTCCTGAGAGCAGGTGATCTTCTGTGCGGTGTTGATGTTGTAATCGATCACGTCGTCCGAGCAGATCCCGCAGTAGCCGGGGCACTCTTCGGTGGCGCCGCCATCGCAGTAGTTGCATTTGAGGACGACATTCATCCTGTCTTTTCTGGCAATTTTCGGAAAGCTTCCCTTTTTTCCGGCCGGCGCCTTTTCGGCTTCCTTCCGGGGCAGGAGCTCCTCAGTGAGGCTCCGGAGACGTTCTTCTTTTGCTTTTTCCTTTTCGGTAAGGAGAGTCTCGATCTCAGCGCCTGCTTCCGCGTCTTTCAGGGTGAGAAAACGCTCGAAAGCATCGGGATACGAGAATTTTTTAACGCCGCAGGCAAATCCGACTTCCACATGCGCGCCGTCAAAAGCGGTGACAGTTCCTTCTCCGAAAAGTTTATGAGTTACTTTTTTTCCTTCTAAATCCATGAACGATGGTACCTGTTCTTTCTGAATAGTTCAACCACTATAGCAGAGGTCCCTTTTCCCTGCAAGAAAAAAAGGGGAAGTGCCTGTATATTTTTCGGTACACAGGACGTCTCTTCTAACAGCTGCGAATCATGTTCCACTGAACCGATTCCGAGACGATGAGACGGGAAAAACGCTTTCTCACCAGGGGAAGCGCCTCTTTGTTCTGCTCGTAAATGGCGAAGAAGGCCTTGTCCGCTCCGGTTTCCTCCATTTTATGCAGCGAACAGAGGAACGGAAGGATAAAGACGCCGCTCTTTTTTTCCGGCCCGGCCACACAGATGATCTCAAAGATCACGTTTTTTCCGTCCGGACTCCGGACGATCGTGTAGGCGGCCACTTTCCCGTCTTTCAGCGTGGCAAAGCTCAGGGTCTCGGAGACGGTTCCCCGGATCTCCTCCATCAGAACGCCCGGGTGCAGACCGTCGTCAAATACCCCGTCCGGATTTTCCGCAATCTCCCGCCTGGCCGCTTCGGACAGACGGTCGAAGGAAATGGTCTCGTATCCGCGTTTTTCGAGGAAGCGGGTCATTTTTTCGTATTCCCGGAAGGTTTCGTGCAGGCGCTCATCCCCCGCGCCCACGGTGCGGAAGAGGTTCAGGATGCTTTCCTCCCGGAAGCCGCATTCTTCGGCAAGCGCCCGGTCCCCGCTCTGCGACTGGATCCGGTAGCGAAGGGGCGTGCCCTCAGGAAGGGCGGCGGCAAGACCGTCGATCAGCTCTTTTTTTACCGCCGGGTCGTTATTTTCCGCGGAAAGAACGAGGATCTCCGGCACGGCGGCGCTTTCCGTTAGGAGCAGACCGCGGGCTTTATCCTCTGTGTCGTAACTGCCGAAGATCCGGCAGGATTTGGTTTTCAGGTAGAAATCGGACAGGTTCGTGCGCAGGGCGGAAAATGCTGTCAGATATTCAAACAGATTGATTTCTTTTGTCATGCGGATGTTTTTCTTGTGAACACGACTGCGGTGACGGCGCAGATCCCGGAGGCGATTCCGAGGACGCAGAGGCCGGTCGCGGAGGCATAGCTTCTCGCCGCGTCGGGATTTCCCGCCACGATACTGTACATGGCGTAGTAAAGCGAGCTTCCCGGCACCAGCGGGATCAGGGTGGAGATCAGAAACAGCGTGACCGGCGCTTTCAGGACGCGGGCCAGGATCTCCGCAAAGAGGGACGACACAAACGCCGCGGCAAAGGAGGCAAAGAAAGTCCCGGCGCCGAAATGCTCCGAAAGCAGATACGTCCCCCAGCAGAGAAATCCGCCGAGTGCCGCATAGGGAAGATACTGCCGGCGCAGATTGAACAGAAGGGAAAATCCCACGGAACCGAGAAGTCCCGTGACAAGCTGAACGATCTGGTGATTCACAGGATCCCTCCTTTCACGGAAAGTGGGAGGATGAATCCGAAGGCCAGCGCCGCCGCCCACAAGAGACTTTCCGTAAGCCGGAGGATCCCCGCCATGGTATCGCCCTCCATCATATCGTGCACCGCGTTGGTCATGGCAATGCCCGGCACCAGGAGCATAATGTCTCCGATGAGGATCTTGTCCGAATGCAGCGCCGGGATCAGGGAACAGAGGACGATGGCCGCGGTTCCGGTGATCAGCGACATGATAAAGTTATAGATGATCCGGTTCGGCTTTTTGAGGACGATGCGGACGGAAAGCCGCGAGATGAGAAAACCGAGAGCCGCAGCGGCAAGACCGTCCCAGAGAGTACCGCCGAAAAAGACGGCAAAGGCGCCGGCCGCAAGCATGTTTCCGGCTTCCTTTTTTAAGGCTGCCGGCTGCATCGCGCGGATCGCATCGATCTCTTTTTTCAGTTCCGCCGGTTCCGGAGTCTCCATACAGCACTTTCTTGAAAGCGCATTGTACGCCTCCAGCTTGCAGAAATCCGTCTGCCCGCTGCTCTGGATCCTCCGGGACTGGGTGAGAGAGCCTTCCGGGAAGGTCATGGTCACCACGATCGTCGAGGTGATCGCAAAGACATTCATCCGGAGTGCCCCGTAGGCTCTTCCGATCCGGCTTAAGGTATCCTCCACACGGTTTACCTCGGCACCCGAGCCGTACATTCCCTCCCCGAGTTCCAGAAGAACGGAAAGCAGTTCATTTTGGCCGTCAGCTGTCATTTTCCTATTGTTCCCTTCCTATGACTTCTGTAATATATAAGTGTACCATCCGAAGCGCATCCGGTCAACGAAAATCCGGAACCGATGGAAATTGCGCTGTCCTGCTCTTGTCCTCCGGCCGCCGGATGTGGTATGATAGCCCCCGTATGGAAAACAGATATCTGAAAAAAACATTCAGCGATAAAGAATTCTTACGCCAGTCGGCTTCGATCGCCGTGCCGGTGATGCTGCAGCTTGTGCTGAGCACCGTCACCAACATGGTGGATACGATGATGATCGGCTCTCTCGGCACTGCCACGATCTCGGCGGTCGGCCTTGCCAATAAATTTTTCTTTGTTTTTTCGCTTCTCGTGTTCGGCGTCCATTCGGGAACCGGACTTCTTATGGCGCAGTTCTTCGGCAACAACGACAGCTTTCATATCCGCAAGACCTTCGGCCTCGGAATGATCATCAACCTGACCGCGGCTTTTTTATTTCTCGGCGTGGCCCTCGCGAATCCGGCCTTCGTTCTCCATCTGTTCACCGACAGCGCCGAATCCACCGCCATCGGCATCCGGTATCTCCGGGTCGTCTGTTTCTGCTACCCTCTTTTCGGACTCACCAGTCTCATGAGCAGCATGCTCCGCTCCACGAGGCAGGTGAAGGTTCCGGTCCGGGCGGCTGCGGTGTCGATCTGCGTCAATATCTGTCTGAACTACACCCTGATCTTCGGTCATTTCGGGCTTCCCGCCATGGGCGTGGAGGGAGCTGCCGTGGCGACGGTGATCGCGCGGTTTGCGGAATGCGCGATCCTGATCTATTACAGCTTCTTTCAGGGGGAGACGCTTAAAGGAAAATTCAGTGATTTCTTTGGCTGGACAAAAGGATTTCTCAGAAACTTCGCGGATCATTCTCTTCCCGTGATCTGCAATGAAATGACCTGGGGACTCGGGACCACCCTGTATTTTGTGGCTTACGGCCATATCGGGGACGCGGCCGTGGCGGCGATCACCATCAGTTCCACGGTAACGGACATTGTGACCACCGCGGGCAACGGACTTTCCTCCGCCGCTTCGGTGATCCTCGGGAATGAGCTCGGCGCCGGCCACCTGGAAAAGGCCGATGACTACGGAAAGAAGCTCCTGGTACTCGGCGCCCTGGCCGGCCTTTGCCTCGGGGCCCTCATGCTGCCGCTTCGGGGCGCCATTCTGCAGCTTTTCAATGTTCCGGACAGCGTCCGGGCCGATGCGGCGCGCTGCATGGGGATCTACTTCTTCATTCTGCCGGTCATTTATGAAAACCTCATCATCATCGTCGGGGTGCTTCGCGCCGGCGGCGATACCAGAATGTGTTTCCTGATCGATGTTTCCGGTGTGTGGCTGCTGGCCGCGCCGCTTGCCTTCCTCGGCGCCCTCCTCTGGCACCTCCCGATCTATATGATCTACGGCATGGTCCTCATGGAGGAGGTTTTCAAATGCACGATGGGATTTCTGCGGTACCGGAAAAAGAAGTGGCTCCGGAACCTGGCGGTAGAAACATAAACCGCGTGAAACATCATGTCCGTGAAACATCTCTGATGTTTCACGGACATGATGTTTTCACGCAGTTTATGCGATATTTCACGCAGTTTATGATAATAATGCCAGCGCGCCCAGCACGGCGGCGAAACCGACGGCCTTCAGGGCCGTCATTTTTTCTTTAAACAAAAGCACGCCGATGATGCCGGTGGCCACGATGGTCGATACACTGTAGACCGGATAGGCGATCACGTTCGGAACCTCTTTCAGCGCAAGCATCATAAAGCGGGACGAATAGTAGTTCGGGATCCCGAGCAGAAGACCGAAGAAAAGGTCTGCCGGGGTGATCTTTTCCTTCCGGATCACCTGCAGCACGAACGTACTCAGGAAAGCTACGAAAAAAGTGGTCAGAAGATAGGTGCTTCCGAGCTCCGCATTTCCGACATTGTCATAGATGTTGAGCATGCATTCGTTCACGCCGCTGATCAGAAAAAGGAGCAGAAGCTGCGGCATGCTGCCGCCTGCCGGGAGACCTTTCCGATCAAAGTTCAGAATGATGATCGCGGCAAAAGAAAGGAGAATACCGAGGATCTCTTTTCCGCCGGGGCGGTCGCCGAAGACAACGATGGACAAAAGCACCGTCATCACGATCCCGAGACGCATAAAGATCGATGAAAGGACCACGCCGTTCCGCTCGATATTCCGTAAATGCGCCACAAACGAGACGAGATACAGAACGCCGGACACGGCGCCAAGAGAGAGCGCCAGCCCCGTGCCGGGCGGCGAAAATGTCACGCTCGCTTTCGGCAGATACAGCGAGGAAAGGACGATGCAGATCGCATAATTGGCCAGGAAAAATCCCGCGGTACTGGACCGCCGGGATTCGGTGACCCGGAGGATCACGGAAATCACCGTGCTGCAGCTGATGGCAAGAAGAAGATAGATCACATCGGACTCCCTTCATAGACGCATTTTCCGCCGACAAAAGTTTCGAGAACCCGGATCCCGGCAATCTCCCACGGACTGATCCGGAACGGATTTTCCGAAAGCACGATGAAATCGGCCAGGAAACCGGGACGGATCTGCCCTTTTTTGTTTTCGTCAAAGCTGGCGGTGACGGCCTCTGTGGTGTAACCGGCGATTGCCTCTTCTACAGTGAACGCCTCGGACGGGTTGAGCGCCGGCGCGCTCCGGTCAAGAGACTGCCTCGTGACGGCCAGCTGGATTCCTCGCAGCGGAGACGGGATCTCCACCGGGGCGTCGCTTGAGTTGCTGACCGGGATCCCGAGATCCCGCATGCTCTTCCAGGCATAAGCATTGGCGGCCCGCTCTTTTCCGAGCCGCAGTTCGGCGATATGACAGTGATAGTCAAGGAATTCCGTCTGATAATGAACCCGGAGGCCGAGGTCCCGGATCTTCGGGAGCTGATCCGGCCGTGTCACCAGACAGTGCATCAGGGTGTCGCGGTGATCCTTCCGCGGGTGTTCCCGGAATGCCTTTTCATAGGCCGAAAGAACCATGTCGAGGCAGGCATCGCCGATGGCGTGGATCGCCACCTGCATATCGTTCCGATTGGCGAGGCCGATCATCCGATCGAGAGCCTCCTGGTCATAGCACATCGCGCCCCGCTGCCCGGGCATATCCGAATACGGCTCGGAAAGATAGGCGGAATGGGCGCCGACAGCTCCGTCCGCGATCATCTTTAACGGCCCGGTACGGTAGAAGTCCGAACCAGTGCCGGTCGTGTAGCCGGCATCGCGAAAGGCGGTAAGTCCCTCCGGCGTATCAAAATAGCACTGCTGATAGATCCGGACCGGGAGGCTTCCCTCCTGCTCCAGTTCCTCATAGGCCTTTGTCACGTCCTGCCATGTATAGAGCGCGGTAAAATCATCGGTCATTGCCGAGGTGACGCCGTAGGCAGAAAGCTTTTCGCAGGCCATTTCGATATATTTTTTAATCTCCGGGGTCTCGTGCTTCGGCATAAACTGCCGGAGGAAGCTGATGGCATTGTCATAGAACATGCCGTCCAGTTCGCCGCCGGAGATCCCGAACCGTCCACCCGACGGCGGTGCGGTTTCCGGGGAGATCCCCATGATCTCCAGAGCTTTTGAGTTGACGCACACGCAGTGGCCACAGGTCCGCCCCGCGTAAACGGGCACTTCCGTACTTACTTCGTCGAGGTCATACCGGTTTATGGAACGGTGGACATCGGAAAACATATCTTCGTTCCATCCGCGGGCGAAAAACCATCCCCCTTCTCCCGGAGGATTTTTCCGGAGGGATTCCCGCATCCATTCCTGAAGCTCCGAGAGACTCCCCGTATGATCCGCAAGGTCGCAGGTCGCAAGCGTCCGGCCGTACCCCACAAGATGCATATGCGTGTCGGTGAATCCGGGGCAGACAAAACGGCCTTTCAGGTCGACTACCTGATCCGGATCCTCCGCCTCACAGAAAACTCCGTCCTTCACATAGAAAGAATCAGAAAACCCCGTGCCGGGGGAATAAACAAAACCGTTTTCATATCGAGTCACCATAGTGAAAAACCTCCAGTTGACATCCTCCCACGGATCAATCCGCGGGCTTTCCCGCTTGAATTTGGTTGTAAGCGTGATTATACCGCTTTTTCAACGGCAGAACAACCGGGAAACGTTTTTGCATTGCTATTGCATTGCCTTTGCATTGTTTTTGTCTTGCAGCTTTGCTGATCAGCCACAGGGAGCGGGAAAACGATCTGCTTGGAACAGTATAAAATCGACTTTTTTCAATTCTCTACTGTCTCTGTTTTTTAAAGACAGTAGAGATTTCGTTTTTTTGGGTTTTCTCCCGTCTTTTTGAAGGCGAAAGACAGTAGAGATTCCGGTTTTCCTGATTCTCTACTGTCTTTTGGAGCTTTGGAACAGTAGAGATTTTGATTTTTCGATTTTTCTCCCGTCTTTGCTGCAAAAAAAGACGGGAGAAATCAGGATTTTTCATTTCTCTACTGTCTTTAAAAATGGAAGACAGTAGAAAATCCCGATTTCCCGGTTTTCTACTGTCTTTTGGGCACATTCAGATGCTGCGGAGTATGAAGTTTCGAGGCAAGGGAAGATAAGGGGCGGTGCTTTGTCTTACCTGCTGCGGAGGTTGAAGTTTCCGGTGACGGGATCGCGGTGACCGGTGTCGATCCGGGACGGGTCGGGAAGAGAATGCGCGAAGGCGGGGCGCTTTTTCGGATCCTCCCGGAGATAGTAGTCGAGGGTCAGGGTCTCCCGCACTTTTTCGCGAAACGCCTCTCCGCCGAGCGATTCGGCAAATTCCAGAAGAATCTCATATCTTCTGGCCCGACCCGGTACGATCAGGAAGTAATCGTGTTCCTTATACCAGGCAGCAAGGGCCTCGTAGAGGAAAAACGGCGCTGCGAAGCGGGTTTCGAGAAGCGGAATGGTCTGCGTAAACTGCCGGGAATTATAGTGGATCTCCAGCATTTCTTCCACTGCCTTCAGTTTCCGAAGCTCCTCATAGGTGATCCAGCGGGTGGAGAGAACTTCATAGGGAGGATAGGGAAGGTACTGAAGGCCGTAGTCTCCGGCTTTTTCTTCCATCCGGGTGCCTTTCAGCACCTTCAGGAATCCAAGCTGCAGCTCGTGCGGCTGCATGGAATATACTTCATTAAAGGAATGGACAAAGGAGTCGTAGTCCTCGCAGGGGAGGCCGGCGATGAGATCCAGATGGATGTGAATGTTGCCGGGCGCACGGAGGCGAAAAGCGGCACGGCGGATCTTTTCTGTATCGGCCGGGCGGCAGATTTCCCGGAGCGTGCGGTCGTTTACGGTCTGTACTCCGATCTCGAGCTGCACAAGGCCCGGACGCAACCGGTTCAGAAGAAGGATCTCGTCGTCCGTCAGGAGATCGGCCGCGATCTCGAAATGGAAATTGGTCACGCCGTTATCGTGTTCGGAAAGATACTGCCAGATGGCGTGAGCATGCTCGTGATTTGCGTTAAAGGTCCGGTCAATGAATTTCACCTGCGGGACCCGGTCGGTAAGAAAGCGGTCCAGGTGCTCTGTGACCCGGGCAATGCTTCGAAGGCGCAGGGTTTTATCGATGGAGGACAGGCAGTAACTGCAGCGGAACGGGCAGCCGCGGGAGGATTCGTAATAGATAATGCGGTTTTTTGAGGTTTCCGGGTCGTAACAGAAGGGGACCGAGTCCATCGGGAGGATGTGTTCGGCATGGAGACACCCCTGGCGGGGTGTCTCCATGTTGGTGGAGGGGGAGAATTCTTCGGCAGCCAGCGAAGTCACCAGGTCCCGGAAGACTTCTTCGCCCTCTCCGGTCATGATGGCGGTGACTTCGGGCATCTCCCGGAGAATCTCTTCACTGTGGAAGGATACCTCGGGGCCGCCGAGGTAGATCTTTGTTTCCGGAAGGACCCTCGGGAGAGCGCTGACGAGCTTCTTTACGGTCTCTATGTTCCAGATATAGCAGGAAAAGCCGACAGCGTCCGGCTTTTCCTCAGAGATTCCCGCGAGAATGTCTTCCGTGAGCTGGTTGATCGTAAATTCTCTGACAATCACCCGGCAGCCGGGGATATTTCCGGCGTAGGCGGCTAGACTGCGTACCGCGGGGTTTGCATGGATGTATTTGGCGTTCAGGGCACAGAGGAGAATTTTCATAAAATTTTAGTATACACCGTGTGAAACACCTCGCGCGCATGAGCTGTGTGAAACATCTCCGTTCGGGAAACATGGCTGCGCCATGTGTCACGTACTCCATGTT
>JAZUHZ010000209.1:0-3950 GCA_045642005.1 Candidatus Avilachnospira sp. | reverse complement strand
GTCCGGTTCACAGCGGTTCCGGTTCCTGATATCAATGACCATGACTATTATATCGAGGAGATTCCGGGGACGGATGAGCATATTTCCTACGACACCCATACCGCCAGGGCCACCGTTCATTCCGGGTATTCCGCCGAAAGCGGGCAGCTTTTTATCCGGAGCATTGATTTTGATCCGAACGCCCCGGGGGTCTTCCGGAACGGGTTCCGGTACGGGCATGCCGTCGAAACGTTAACGGCGGAGAAACTGCTGATCGACTATAACCGGGATCCGGAGGACGGCGGGGAAACCGGACGGTCACTCGCGGACGGCCAGTTTCAGTTTGTTCTCCGGAACAGGGAAAAAGCTTTATTAAGAAACTACAGAGCCACCAACAGGGCGGATGGGACGGTGACCTATCCGGCTCTCGAGCTGATCGAACCGGGAACATATGTGGTCTATCTGTCTGAAAACCGGGCGTATGCGCATGACCCGAGTATCATTTACGACCGGTCGGAAAAGAAAGCCGTCATCGAGGTAACGGCGGACGAAAACCGGGACCTTCATGCAAAGACGAGGTATGATGACGGGAACCGGTTCACGAATGCGGTCTGGAAAAAGGATACGGCAGAGGTGACCCTCGACAATATCATCCTGCTTTACGGCATGGAATGGAATGAAGAGCTTGCGGGCAAGTTTGAATTTGAGCTCTGTATCCGGAAACAGGGGGAGCAGAGCGGAGACTGGGAGACGGTTGTGAAAGCGCGGAATGACGCCGCCGGAAGAGTGGTGCTGGAACCGGAATTTACGAGATTCTTTGCCTATGACAATATTCCGGAACAGGATCCCCCGGGTGCGGAAAAGGAGGCACCCGTGATCGATGATGACACTCCCGCAGAAGAGTCCGCGGTCCCGGAGGACCGGTATGACTGTATCATCCGGCAGGTGGTTCCCGGGGAGGGACGGATTCCCCACATGGTTTATGATACCGATACGGTCATTGAGGCCGAGATCACGGTGCGCCAGTCGGAAGATGACCCGGAGAGCCTTGAGGCCGGGATTCGTCTTTCCGATGAGAGTATAAAATTTGTCAATTCCTACTCCGTGAAGACGCTGATGAAGTAGAGAACAACTTGATATCTTTCCCGATTCCATGTATGATACGATGTATGAAACATGAATCGGGAAAGATTTTTTATTTATGAAGAAGAAAACAATCGCAAGAAAAACGCTTCTGCCGGTACTTTTTTGTTTTGCGGTGCTTTTAGGCATCTTTTTTTTCTCGAGCTTCCGGTTTATCCGTGAATTTCTGACGGAGGACCGGCAGGCCACCCTCGAGGCTATGGTGGACAATTTTGACCGCGCGGTCAGGAAAGAGGCCGAAGACGGAAATCTCAGCACTGAAACGGAGCTCCGGGAGTTTCTCCTCACGTACGGCGATGATATGTGTGAATCCTATGATATTGACTATTTCAGTTCCTTCACTCCCTATTTTGATACGGTAGAGATCGAATATTTTACGGTTTCCAACCGGGAGGAACTGGAGGATGCGCCGGGGGTTCAGGATGCAAAAAAAGCGGAAGGGCGGATCGTCCGGTACCGGATCTCGGAGGAGTTCCGGAAGGTCTGGAATGATGAAAAAAGGATCAGTACCATTGAGTACGATAACGAGTACGGGCATGAGCTCTGTTCTTTTGTGAAGATTACCCCGCCCTGCGGGAAAGAGCTCATCGTTACCCTTGAGTATTCGATGAACGATATTTATGCGGTAACAGACGGGCTTTTCCGGAGTCTTTTCTTCGCCGTGGCAGTCATCTTCCTTCTTTCGCTTCTGGCCATCGGGCTGAGTCTTCGGGAAAATGTGACAAAACCGGCCGGTGCCGTGAGTGAGGCAATGAACCGCTTTATCACGGACGGGGCAAGATCGGGGGTCCGGATCACCGAGGAGTTCAAAGGAGAATTCGGCACGATCGGCGGCGCATTTAACCGCATGGCCGATCATATTGATGCCTATATTGATGATATCAGCGCCCTGAGGAGCAGTGAAGAGCGTCAGAAGGCCGAAATGGATATTGCCTCCAAGATCCAGTCGGGATTTCTTCCTCTTCCGGAGTCTCATTTCAGCGGCTGCGATATCTATGCATGCATGCATCCTGCGGCGGATATCGGCGGTGACCTCTACGATTATCTGAAGCTGGATGAGGACCGGATGCTGATCATGATCGCCGATGTCTCCGGAAAGGGAATCAGCGCAGCCATTTTTATGGTGGCGGCGATCACGCTGATGCATGAATTTGCAAAGATGAATCTCGGACCCGCGGAGATCCTGGAGCGCACAAACCGGAGCCTCACAGAAAAAAATCCCCAGCTTCTGTTTGTGACAGCCTTCGTCGGGATCTATAATAACCGGACGCTGGAGTTTACCTATTCCAACGGCGGCCACAACACGCCGTACCTTCTGAGCGGCGGCCCAAAACCGCTCCTAGGTTCTCACGGGACGATCCTCGGATTATTCGAGGAGGAGACCTACACCCAGACGTCCGTGAAACTCGAGCCCGGGGATATTCTGTATCTCTATACCGACGGCGTGAATGAGTCGGTGGATAAAAACGAAAAGTTTTTCGGTGATCAGAAGCTTACGGAGCTTCTGTCTGCCTTCCGGCCTTCGTATATCGAAAATCTTGTGGATTATGTAAACCGTGCACTGGCCTCTTTCTCTGAAGGAGCCCTGCAGCATGATGACATTACCATGCTTTCCCTGACCGCCAAGGAAAAGACGGATGTTCTCCTGCCGGCCGACTGTGCGCAGTTCCCTGCAATTAAAAAACTGATTTTCGAAAGCAGGATTCCCGGAGAAATCAAAATGCCGCTTTGCGTGGCTGCGGAGGAGATCTTTATCAATATCTGCTCGTATGCCTATGGAAATGAACCTTCCGAAGAGAACCGGGTGCATGTTTTCCTGTCCCTTTCCGATCATACGGAACTCCGGTTTGAGGACAGCGGCGTTCCCTACGATCCGAGAGAGGGAGCAATCGAGAGCGGGGAGGACTACGATATGGATACGCAGATCGGCGGACTCGGAAAACTGATTGCTTTTACCATAGCGGATGATGTAAGATATGAGTATAAAGAGAACAGAAATATTCTGACACTGATCAAATATCAGGGGGAGAGATTTTCATAATGGCGGAAAAACAGAGAGTTTTAATCGTAGATGATGATGAGTCAATCGCAGAACTCATTTCACTGTATCTGACAAAAGAGTGTTACGAGACACTGATGGTGTATGACGGAGAGGCGGCGGTGGCGGCCTATCCGGAATTTAATCCGGATCTGATCCTTCTGGATCTGATGCTTCCCGGAATGGACGGGTATCAGGTCTGCCGGGAGATCCGCTCCAAAGGGGATACGCCCATTATCATGCTGTCGGCCAAGGGAGAGGTTTTTGATAAGGTACTGGGACTGGAACTCGGCGCCGATGACTATATGATCAAGCCTTTTGATTCCAAGGAACTGGTGGCCAGGGTAAAAGCGGTCCTCCGGAGATACCAGAAGAAACCGGCGGAACCGGCACCGAAAGAACAGGGAGAGGACGGAGAACGCGTAGAATACCCGGACCTTGTGGTGAATCTGACGAACTATTCCGTTCACTATAAGGGGCAGCCGGTGGAGATGCCTCCGAAAGAACTGGAACTCCTTTACTTCCTCGCGCAGAGCCCGAACCGGGTGTTCACGAGAGAGCAGCTTCTTGACAATATCTGGGGATATGAGTACCTCGGCGATACCCGTACCGTGGATGTGCATGTCAAGAGACTCAGGGAGAAACTCCCGGACAACGAACACTGGAACATCACGACCGTGTGGGGAATCGGGTACAAATTTACAGTGAAATAGAGCTGAGTCAAGCTGCATCGCAGCGCAGACGAGGATAGCAGAGCCGAACAGGCCTAAGCAGCGTATGCGTCATTCAT
>JAZUHZ010000208.1:0-2668 GCA_045642005.1 Candidatus Avilachnospira sp. | reverse complement strand
AACAAATAAGGAGAACCAAATGGAAAAGAAGAAGATTGTCATCGGCGTGATCGGCGCTGATGTACACGCAGTAGGAAATACCATCCTCAACAGAGCATTTACCGATGCGGGCTTCGATGTGACCAACCTTGGCGTACTGGTACCCCAGGAAGAGTTCATTGAGGCAGCTGTTGAGACCGGAGCAGATGCCATCCTCGTATCCTCCCTTTACGGCCAGGGCGAGATCGACTGCACCGGCATGAGAGAAAAATGCGATGAGGCAGGCCTCAAGGGAATCCTCCTTTACGCAGGCGGAAACCTCGTAGTAGGAAAGGTACCCGCAGAGGAAATCGAGCGTCGTTACAAAGAGCTCGGATTTGACCGTGCCTTCCCTCCGGGAACCGATCCCAGAGTGGACATCGAATTCCTCAGACAGGATCTTCACATCGAGGAATAAAAAAGAATGAATGCTGTATTACTGATTGATTTCGGAAGTACGTACACGAAAGTCACCGCAGTGGATACGGATACGGAAGAAATCCTCGGGACCAGCCAGAGCTTTACCACCATTGATACCGATATCATTGACGGCCTCAATAATGCGCTTGCGATCCTTAAGGAAAAAACCGGCGAGATCGAATTTTCCGAGCAGTACGCCTGCTCCAGTGCGGCCGGCGGGCTTCGCATGGTGGCCATCGGCCTGGTGCCGGACCTGACCGCGAAAGCCGCGAAACAGGCATCTCTCGGCGCGGGGGCCAAGGTCATTAAGACCTATTCCTACCAGCTGACCGATGAGGACCTTCTGGAGATTGACCGGATCAATCCGGATATCTGCCTTCTTTCCGGCGGAACGGACGGCGGAAACCGGGAGAACATCATCTATAACGCAGAGGTTCTTTCCCACAGCACCCGGAACTTCCCCATTCTCATAGCCGGCAACCGGAACGCCGCAAAAGACTGTTCGGAGCTTCTTAAGGACAAACAGATTAAGGTCTGTGAAAATGTCATGCCGAAGCTGGATATTCCGAACGCGGCTCCCGTTCAGGCGGAGATCAGGGAACTGTTCCTTAAGCAGATCGTAGTCGCCAAAGGCCTGACCGAAGCGGAGAACCTCGTGAAGGGAATCCTGATGCCGACCCCCTCCGCCATGCTTACCGCCATGAAACTTCTGGCAAAAGGCACGAAGACAGAGCCCGGCATCGGAGATCTGGTGGGCGTTGACCTCGGCGGCGCCACTACGGATATCTACTCCATGTCCTTCGGTTTCCCGACCACGGGAAACACCGCCATGAAGGGCCTCCGTGAGGATTATGCCAAGAGAACGGTGGAAGGCGATATCGGTATGCGCTACTCCATTCACGGAATCGTGGAAGCGGCGGGAATCTCCCGGATCTGCGAGCTTTCCGGACTGGACGATGAGCGGGCAGCTGAGATGATCGACTATCTGGGTACCCACACGTATGTGGTGCCGCAGGATTCGGCATACTTCCATGACGGTCTTCTCGAAGAGACCGATTATACCATCGAGGAACTTAAAAAGCTTGATTTCGCTCTCGCGGGCGCAGCCATTGAAACAGCGGTCACCCGTCACGCGGGAACCCTGGAAGAGTACTATACTCCCATGGGAATGAATTACATCCAGTCGGGAAAAGACCTCTCCAAGGTGAAAAATATCGTCGTAACTGGCGGCGCGATCATCCATACCGAAAGAACCGGAGAGATCGCAGCCCATGCCTTCTATGATCCGCTGACCCCGATGTCCCTGAAACCGAAGACAGGGGACATCCTGGTAGACAGAAAATACATACTCGCATCTATGGGTCTTCTCTCAACCGTTTACCCGGATGCAGCTCTCAGAATAATGAAAAAGGAGCTTATAAAAGATGAGCATTGAGATTAAAAACAAGAAATGGTCCGATGACCTCTTCTACAAAACACAGAAAGAAGTCCTTGCCACATGGGAAACCGGTAAGGAAGTAAATTTCCAGGAAGCGGTTGACTATCACAAGTCCCTTCCCGAATCCAAAATCTTCACCGCAAAGCTTAATAAGGCGAAAGCGGAAAAGAAGACCCTGATCCAGCCCAGAGCCGGTGTAGGCCTTGTGGAAAACCACATCAAGCTTCTCCAGACCCTTCAGAACGAAGGCGAGGCAGATCTTCTTCCCTCCACCATTGACTCTTATACCCGTCAGAACCAGTATGAGAACTGCGCAGAAGGAATCCGCCGTGAAAAAGAAGGCATGGAGAACGGCAACTTCCATCCCTTCCTCAACGGCTTCCCCGCAGTAAACCACGGTGTGGCAGGCTGCCGCAGAGTAGCGGAAGCTCTGGATACCCCGCTTCAGGTTCGGCACGGTACCCCCGACGCAAGGCTTCTGGCAGAAATCACGCTGGCCGGCGGATTCACCTCCTATGAGGGCGGCGGAATCTCCTACAATATTCCGTATGCCAAGAACATCCCGATCGAGCAGACCATGTATGACTGGCAGTATGTAGACCGCCTTACCGGCATCTACGAGGCAGCCGGCGTTCAGATCAACCGTGAGCCCTTCGGCCCCCTGACCGGAACCCTCGTTCCTCCCTGCCTTTCCCATGCAGTAGCTATCATCGAGGCGCTTATGGCAGCAGAGCAGGGCGTTAAGAACATCACCGTCGGCTACGGCCAGCTCGGCAACTTCATTCAGGACGT
>JAZUHZ010000207.1:0-4035 GCA_045642005.1 Candidatus Avilachnospira sp. | reverse complement strand
GATGCCGGCCGTTGCGGTGATGCCTGTCGTTTTCAGAACATCCCGGATCATCGTCATGGCGAGCTCCCGGGCGGTCATCTTATAGGTACCGAGGTATTCCGTCACATCAATAAAGACCTCGTCGATGGAATAGGAATGGATATCCTCCGGGGCAACGTATTTCAGATAAACATTGAATACGTCGTTACTCACCTGCATATATCTCGCCATCCTCGGAGGGGCAACGATGTAGGAAAGCTCGCAGAACGGATTCCTCCGGATCTCCGCATCCACATAAGAAGACGTGGTAAACCTGTGCCCGGACACCCGGGACAGCCTCTCCGCATTGACCTCCTTCACCCTCTGCACTACTTCAAAAAGCCTTGCTCTTCCCGGGATCCCGTAGGATTTTAAGGACGGGGAGACCGCAAGGCAAATGGTCTTATCGGTACGCGACCGGTCTGCCACAACGAGGTTTACGGCAAGCGGATCAAGCCCCCGCTCGACACATTCGACGGAGGCATAGAACGATTTTAAGTCAATCGCGAGATAGGTGCGTGGCTTTTCGGGGAGATAACATTCTTCAGTTTTCGACTGTTGCCGGTTCACTTTTCCTGCACTTCTTTTCTGCCTTATCGAGCCCGGTTTACAAGGTTTCATCCTGCTGCAGACAGGCGCTTCCCGAGCCGGAGGGTCCGATCACAGCAGGTCCCACAATGTCAAAAATCAATCCCGCTTTCTATCGAAACGAAGCATCTCGTCCGGTACCGGCACCCGCAAGAAAAACCGAGTCCACACCGCCGGTTACCTCCCGAAGCCGGCAGTCATCCAGATTCACGACTTCCAGTTCTGCTTTCCATTCTTTTTCGTTCATATTCATTCCCTTCCTTCCCTTTGGTCAGTGGGTGAACTCCCGGGGGGCCATATAGGGGACATAAATTTCATAATCCGGTTGTCACCATGATCTTCTTCTGTCTGTCCTATGAAGCAGTCAGTAAAGCCTTTCATCAGCCCCCGTGTTAAAACACCTGTTTCATAAGCTCATCCAAAGCCCGGATCATTTCCCTGTCCGGAATCTTTCGATCCCGCTTCCCGTCTGCATAGGCAACGCTGACGGACAGACTTTCTCCATCCTGAACGAATCCCGCAAACCCGGACAACATCATGGGGTTCGGATCTGTCACGATATCGGAAAGCATCAGCCCGAGCGGGATCTTTTCCAGTTCGGACATCTCTTTCTCCGAAAGTTCGATCGGGTTCGCATGTTCGAGCCTGTTTCCGCGGACAAAGCAGTATCCCCTGACTCCTGCTGTTCCGTTTTCCATCCGTTCAATCTCGTACTGGAAGCAGTTCTCCATGCTCATTCCGGTGGAGAACACAACGCAGGATTTCCATTTTTTTGCCTCCTCCGGAATGATTCGGTTTTCGGGCCTTACCGCTTGGAAAAGAAGCCCCTCCACCGAACTCTTTATTTCGCTCAATACGCCTGTACTGCACTGCACCCGGATCATTTCATCCTTTTCGTTTCTGAATTTCAGAATCCGGGAGCCGCCGACGGGTTCCGGCATCTCCTTTTGCCCAAGAACCGCATCCGCATCGATCGACTGCATCACACGGGCTGCATGCTCCTTTGTCGTATAATATCCCTCATGCTTGCCGCTTCCGTAACCATTCGAGGCATAGGTGTGGACCTGATATCCGTCCGTTTTTTCATCATAGTAAAGTACGATTTCATTGCTTTGAATAATTCCGCCTGCCAGCGGACCCGCCGTATCACAGCAGTCCACCATCAGCCTGAGGCCGCTGTCATCCGGATAGATATTCACAGGTTCTGTGTCCCGGTTCTCCTGCACTTGAGGCTTACTTCCCTTACCCATGAACATACCGAAGTTTGCACCCATGCCAAAACCGGTATTCGTGTCTGTGTTTGTGCCTTTGTTCGTATTCTGACCCGTATCCGATGTGCCCGTGACGGACGAAGCAGACGAATCTGTTTTGTCCAGAGGCGCACCGCATTCCGGGCAGAACTTCTGTGACATGCTTAAAATATAGCCGCAGCAGCGGCAGATGATTTTTTCTGAGTTTTCTCCCATAGTCTTTATCCCTCCGGCCGGAACGTCATGCAGTAATGTCTGTCAGTACGGCCCGGCACGGAGCTCCTTCACAGCCGTTTAAGAAAAGCGGCGCACAGTTCAGTGAATACACGCCTTCCGGGACCCTGGCAAGGCGGATTCCCTCAAGAAGCACGACTTCCGCTCCGAGAAGGATCAGATGCACTTCCATGGGAGCATCCAGCGGCCCCACAGACTGCGACTCATTACCCAGGAGAAGAACGCCGGCCGAAGCAAACACTTCCGCTGCCTCTTTGGAGATCACCGCATTTCCCCTGATCAGAATGCGACGGGAAGCGTCCCGTGATGCCCTCTCCGCTTTTTCCAGAATCTCTTTCGCATCGTTTTCATGAAGTGTTCCTTCATGCGCTGCCACAAACGCCGGACCGATGAACCGCGCAAGGTCTATGCCCTCAATGTTCTTTCCGTCCTTCAGAAAATGCGATGGCGCGTCCACATGCGTCCCGTTATGGGAACACATCGAAAAATCTGTGAGATTATAAAGATCTCCGTTTTCGATACTTGAGACCTGGGTTTTCTGAGGAATGCTGTCTCCGGGATAAATCTCACATCCGAATACAGGCTGGGAAATATCATAGATCATTCGGTTTCCTCCTGTTCTTTCTTCGTTGCAATTTCCTGCATGCCCATTTTAACAACAAGATCCCCGTAACTCTTCTGATACTGTGCCTCTGTGATCGCATGATTCTTAAGGAAAGTATCCAGTGTCTCCTTCTGCGAAAAGAAAAGGCGTACTTTCCTGTCATTTGCATCGTCAGTCTCGGCATACGGGCCGATGATCGGGATGCCGATGTCCACGTTCAGCTTATCCCGCATCGCTTCATAGCACCGTCCCGTGAAATGTCCTGTCTTAAAGGTTCCGATGGATACCGTGAGGTCGGAACGGACAAAGGTCTCCCCGTCCCCGGTATCCCCGTTCAAGCCGCTTGGAATATCCGCGGAAACCACATAGGCCCGGCTCTCATTGATGGCATCGATTGCTTCTTTTGTAATACCCGTGATGGCGCCGGAAAAACCGGTTCCCAGAATGCAGTCCAGAATCGTGCCGTATCCGGAAAGGCTCATGCCCTGCGTAAACCGCACCTCTGCGATCCCGTTCTCTCTGCAGATCTCATAATAATATCTGCCGTCTTCCGAAAAGGAATCGGAAAGAAGCACAAGCGTGCAGCTGATCCCGTTTTTCCGGAGCAGCTCCGCCACGACATAGCCGTCCCCGGCGTTATTTCCTTTTCCGCATACGATGGCCACAGGCTCTTTCCAGCGGACAGACCGGAAGATTCCTTCTCCGGCCCGCAGCATGAGTGTTTTCGACGGGATCCCGCCGGCAATGGCAGCCGCATCACTTTCCCGCATTGTTTTTACAGATACTGTCTTAATCATCAGCTTTTCTCTTCACGAAGCATATCGAGAATCTTATCGATTCCTTCCTGCACAGATTGTATACATTCTATTTGATTTTTTGACATCCTCCCACAGATCAATCCGTGGTCTTTCCCGCTTATTTTTGATTGTAAGATCTGACAGTCGAAATGGGAAGCCGTGCCGCAGACATCAAATATGTTATGTCTCCCTGTTTTCCAGACACGCTTTCAGTTCGTTTGTGCACGAAAGGAAACATTCCGTGATCACGGGAGAGAACGCTCCGCATTCACCGTTTAAGATCATCTGTACGGCTTTTTCATGAGAAAAAGCATCTTTGTAACAGCGCCGGCTCGTCAGTGCCTCATAACAGTCAACGACCGGTACCATCTGGGCCCAGATGGGGATCTCCTCCCCGGAAAGCCCCAGCGGGTAGCCTTTTCCATCGTACTTTTCATGATGAAATTCACAGATATCGATACTGTACCGGAGGAAACTTTTATCAAGGATCTCATCCGGCAGGCATTCGATAATTTCTTTTCCTTTTGTGGTATGTGTCTTCATG
>JAZUHZ010000206.1:0-31485 GCA_045642005.1 Candidatus Avilachnospira sp. | reverse complement strand
GGTCGTTGAAGTTGAGATCCGATACCTCGTACACGCCGAAATGATCGAACACTTTCGCCCGGGCCTCTTCCGTCACCGGGATGTCTTTGTGGGCGGTGGAGTCGGTGATGAGGATAATGAAATCCTCGCCGGCGGCGCGGTAGGCTTTCCGGATGGAGTATTTCGTCACATGAGCGCCGATGGAATCGCAGATGAGCTCGTAGTAAAGACCCGGGGTTCCGAGAACGATATCGGAAACGCAGTCCTGGGGATCTCCCGTGACAAAGGAAGCCTCCTCTACCCCGCGGTAGTTGCCCATGGCGTCATACAGGTGCGTCACAATCCGGGCACCGTTTGCCACCGCCCGCTCAATATCTGCCGGGCCGGCGCCGGTATGGCCGATATCGTGGATGATGCCGTTTTCGGTCAGAAGCCGCTCATACTCCGGCGCTGCGGGAATCTCAGGTGCATAGGTGCTGTGCACGGTCATCCCTTTGGCCGCGGCAAAGATTTTGTCACAGAATTCCCGGGAATAGGGATTGGCGAGCTCGGAATGCGCTCCGAACCTGCTGCTGACAAACGGGCCTTCAAAATGCATTCCGACGATGGAGGAGTTTTCATCGGCAGCGCCCTTCTGGCACTCGCCGATCATGAACAGATAGGATTCCAGGCTGTTGGTATATCCGGCACTCGGGGTGATGGATGTCGTGCCGTGCAGCAGATGATTGGCGGCTACGGCTAACGGGTCGTCCACGATATTTGCAAATTCCCCGCACTGCTGATAGCCGTGGCAGTGTTCATCCACAAGTCCGGGGCCGGCGTAAAGCCCGCCGGCATCGATGATCTCTGCTCCTTCCGGGATCTCGATGTCGCCTGCAGCGAGGATGGTTTTTCCTTCCATCAGAAGAGAACCCTCCCGGATCTCCTCCGGGAAAACAAGTTTTGCGTTAATTATTGCTTTCATAGCACACTTCTCCTTTCACCATTACCAGGGAAACATTCATAAAGGGATCCACGAGAATGAGATCCGCATCAAAACCTTCTGCGATCTGCCCGCGGTTTCTGATTCCCGCAGCCGCCGCCGGATTGGTCGAGGCATACCGGAAAACATCCACGATGGAGGCTCCTGTATGCACCATCATGTTGCGGCAGGCTTTCTCCAGCGTCAGCTTCGTGCCGGAAATTTCTCCGGTATCATCAAAGCAGATATCCAGGGGCTCTTCATAACCTTCCGGCACAGCGCCGAACGAAGCCGAGGCATCGGAGATCAGGATGATCCGGTCCTCTCCCTTCACCTGCCGGATCAGCCGGAGCATATAGGGATCGACATGGATGCCGCGGTTATCGACGATGAGCTCCGCGTAGATATCCCGGTTCCGGTTCACAAATTCATCGACACCGACCCCGAGGATCTCCGGGTCCGGATACTTATGATACTTGCCGGTGGCATCGGTATGATGAGTCCCGATCTTTAAGCCGTAGGGCATCAGCGCTTCCACCGTCTGCGGAGCCGCTTCGGAATGCGCTACGGAAAAGACGGCATCCGGGCACAATTCCCGCACATCGTTGATATACGAAAGAATGCCTTCCCGTTCCGGGGCCAGCGCCCACACAAGGGCCACATCCTTTGCCTCCTCAATGACCGGCTGATACTCTTCCTTCCGGACAGGTCCCGCCCAGGGACAGTTTTCCTTACTGGCGCCGTATTTCGGGTTGAGGTACGGGCCTTCCATGTAAATACCGCGGATATTCTTTCCCCGCGGATCCTTCATGGCGTCTTTCAGAAGACGGATGACCCGGACATATTCGTCCGCGGTAAAGCTGAAGTAGACCGCCGGATAGACCGAGGTGGTGCCGTGCTTTAAGTGCTCTTCGGCACATTCGAGCGGCATCGCATCAAAATCGCCGAAATAAGCGCCATGGGTATGGATGTCAATGAGACCGGGGCCGGCGTACCTGCCCGCGGCATCGATGATCTTTGCCCCTTCGGGAATCTCCACATGGCTTGCGGGGCCGAATTCCCGGATGGTTCCTCCCTCAATGAGGATACACCCGTCCGGAATATAAAAGTCCTTCTGAACAATATTGGCATGAATAATGGCTGTAACTGACATTCCTGTTCCTTTCTGTTTCCACAGATGTTATAATAAAGATATGAATACTTATACAATACTTCCCAAAAAGGAGACGCTCTCCTGGGACGAGGTTCCCGAACTAGCGATCACAAATAACTGCGGCACGGAGGATTCCGGGGTGAAGTGCTATGCGAAGATCTGTTATGACGAGCATGCGCTGTACGTCCGTCTCCGTTCGGTGGAGGAATTCGTCCGGGCAGAAAACCCGAAGGATGCTCCCTATGAACGCCAGCCCTGTGAGGACAGCTGTCTTGAGTTTTTCTTCTGTCCGCGGAAGGACGACCGCCGGTATTTCAATATCGAAATGAACCCCAACTGCCTCATGTATCTGGGAATCGGCACCGGTATTGACACGCTCTCAAGGATCTACCCCAATAAAGACTGGTTTCATCCGGAAGCAGAAAGGACTCCGGACGGATGGCGTGTGACCTATGAGGTTCCCTATGAATTTGTCCGTCTCTTCTTCCCGGAGTTTTCTCCGAAGTCAGGAGACGACATGGCGGCCAACTGCTATAAGTGCGGCGATTTTACGAAGATTCCGCATTTTCTTTCGTGGAATCCGCTGCCGGAAGGATCCACCGAATTCCATAACGCCTCTCATTTCGGGATCATGCACTTTGCATGAGGGAAGAAAAGCCGCAGCGCTCGCTGCGGCTTTCTTAAAAGCCTTGTAACTATTCAGAACTCCACTTTGATCTCGCCGTCGACAATGACCTTCACAAGTTGGAACGATCCGTCTACAATATCGAAATCCGCTTTCTTTCCCTTCGCGATCACGCCTCTGTCATAGAACCGCATCACTTTCGCGGGATTATACGAAGCCACCTTAAAGGTCTCGCAGACGGAGGCTCCGGTATGCTTGATCCAGTTGCGGCAGGCTTCATCAAAGGGAACCTTGGATCCGGAGATCTCCTCTTCCGCATCGAAGTTTAAGTCCGTTACCTCGGCATATTCCTTCGGCGTCACGGAATCCGCGTGGCAGGTGGCATCAGAGATCAGACAGATCCGGTTATCGGTCTTGATCTTCCGGATGAGACGCAGCATGTAGGGGGCCACATGAATGCCGAAATGGTCACAGATGAGCTCAGCATAGATATCATCGTTGTAGTTGACGGCTTCATCGACACCGACTCCGAGGATCTCCTTATCCGGCCAGGCGTGGAATTTTCCGGTGGCATCGGTATGATGCGTTGCCACCCGGAGTCCGTAAGGCATCAGGGCCTCGACCTCCCACGGTGCGGCCTCGGAATGGCCTACAGCAAAGGCGACACCGGGCGTTGCCTCGGCGGCTGCCTTCACAAAGCCTTCGATTCCGGGAAGTTCCGGGGCCACGGTCCAGGTCTTTACCAGATCTTTGACCGCTTCGATCATTTCTTCATAATCCTCCGGAACGATCGGCTTTGCCGCCTCGAGGAGGTATTTGTGCGCTCCGTACCCGGGATTGATGAACGGGCCTTCCATGTTGATGCCGCCGATATTGCAGCAGACCTTCATGGCTTCTCTGACGAGCTTTGCCGATTCTATGTAGTCCGCGGTCTTCATCCCGTAGGAGAAGGTCGGAAGAACGGTGGTCACGCCATGCTCGAGGGCGAAGCCTGCGGCTTCCGCCGGCTCCTTCATGTACTTATGGGTTCCGCCGGCATGGGTATGCTCATCGATGAGGCCGGGGCCCACAAACAGCCCTCCCGCATCGATCACCTCGGTACCTTCCGGAATCTCCACGTCTTTCATTCTTCCGAAATCCGTGATCTTTCCGTTTTCAAATAAAACAACGCCTTCCGGAATATAGTAGTCCGGCATGCAAAGGGTTGCGTTGATAATTGCTTTCATAAATCAAAGTTCCTTTCTGGGAAAAGGATCAGCCCTTGACAGAGCCGGCGGTCAGACCGCTGACAATCCTCTTCTGGAAAATTACATAAATAATCAGAACCGGAAGAATGAAGATCACGCAGGCTGCCGAGGTGATGCCCCATTCCACACGGACACCGTTACCGGTCTTAAACTTTAAGATGTTCATGGCGAGCGGCTTTAACTCTCCGTCCATAACGAACATGAGGCCGTACATATAGTCGGACCAGTAGTCCAGGAAGGAGAAGATACCTGCCGTGATCAGCGCCGGCTTCACGAGCGGCACGATGATCTTCAGGAAGGACTGCCACGGGGTGGCGCCGTCCACGTAAGCCGCTTCTTCCATCTCGTGCGGCAGGGTCTCCATGAACGAGGTCATGAGATACACATCAAACGGCATCTGCCATGCGGTGTAAATGAACACGAGGATGGCTCTTGTGTTGTAAAGACCAAGGTATTTGGCAATAATGAACAGCGGGGTAAGGCCTAACATCTCGGGAACCAGAAGACCGATCAGGAAAACGATGGACAGGGTGTTTCCGAGTTTGATGTGTCTTCTTGCGATCACGTAGGAAACGCAGGAGGAAAGAACCAGCGAAGCCACAAGCGCAACGGCCGAGATCAGGAAGGAGTTCACCATGCCGTGGCCCATATCGGCCTCAGTCCAGGCGGCCTTAAAGTTCTCGGGTGCCGCGATCGCGATGTTTTTCGGGAGGCCCCAGATATTCTCGAAGAATTCACTGTTGGTCTTCAGTGAGGTCATGAGAAGGAAAACAAAGGGGGCAACAACGATCACTGCCCAGAGGATCAGGAAAAATCGGATGACCCAGGTACCGGTTTTATTTTTCATACTCTTTCCCTCCTTCCTTACATCTCATACACTTCACGCTTGGTCACCTTCAGAAGAATCAGGGACATGAGCAGCGTGATCACGGTAAGAATTGCGCCCATTGCGGAGCCGAGACCGTAGTCAAGATACTTCGTCATGTTGAAGAACATGTAGGACGATACCACATGAGAGGCATTGTCCGGGCCGCCCTGCGTCATGACATATACCACGCCGAAGCCCAGGGCCACGCAGTTCATGATGAAGAAGATCAGGGAGGTACGGATGGATTCCCAGGTCAGCGGAACCGTGATATGGAGAAGCTGATAGGTCTCTCCGGCACCGTCGATCCTCGCGGACTCGTACAGGGATTCGGGCACGTTGCTCACCGCCGCCAGGAAGTATACCAGATAGAAACCGAATTCTCTCCAGATACATACAAATACCAGCGACTTGATAACCATGCTCTTTTCGCCAAGCCATAATACCGGCTCGATGCCGAACTTGGCTAAAAGCGCATTCAGTGCGCCGAAGGAAGGATTATAAATAGACATCCACACGGTACCGATAACCAGTGTGGGAACAGTCACAGGGAAGAAGAAAAGGACTCTGTAGATGTTCTTTTCCTTTAAGTTTTTGTTCTTGGAAAGGATCACCGCGGTAATATACGCCAGCGGGAAGCAGATCAGAACAATACCGAAATAGAATTTGAAATAGTTGATGATCGATGTCAGGAATACCGTATCCTTGAAAAGTTTCCGGTAGTTATCCAGTCCGATCATGTTGAATTCAAGGCTGTATCCGCCGAAATCCGTAAAACTGAAGAAGAAGCCGCCGAGACACGGAAGAAGGAACCACAGCAGATAGTAGGCTGTGGGAATTCCCGCCATTACGCCATTGAAAATTTTATCGTCTCTGCGTACACTTTTAAGATTTTTCATAACGTGTCCTCTTTTAGAGTCTGAAATTTTCCGTCTGACAGAAAATTCAGAGCGGGCAGATGCCCGCCCTGAACTGTTTATTACAGGTTATATCAGCCTTTATACTCGAACTTGGTAACAGAGCCGTCTTCCTTTACACCCTTGAAGAGGTCGTAACCTCTCTGGATGAACTGCTCGTCATCGATCTCGCCCATGAAGTATGCATTCAGCATATTTCCAAGCTCGTTGTTGATGTTCGGATACCAGGTACCGCAAACGTCAACCTGCATGGTTACTTCGTTCATAAGAGCTGCGGTATCTGCAACGGACGGGTCAACCTTGTCGCCGAACTTGTCTGCGAAACCGTCGATCAGAACAACGTTCTTATGTACATCGCACATGTCACCGATGGTCTTGTCATCGGAGAACATCAGACGGAAGAACTCGCATACAAGGTCCCAGTTCTCGGTGGTCGGGCTTACCTGGCATGCGTTTCCGGTTGCGATCATGTGCTCGTCACCCACTGCATTGCCCCAGCTGTAGGGAAGGTAGGTAAGCTCCCAGTCGGGTGTCCAGGCGTCAGCCATCTCGGCCTCAAGCCAGGATCCGCAGGGCCATAATGCGAATTTGTGGTTGATGAAATCAAGCTGAGACTCGGAGCATCCGCCGGAAACGGTCTGCTTGGCAAAGAGATCGTTCTCATGTACCCAGTGGATCTTCTCTACAAGGTCGAGCATCTCAGGTGTCTTCCATGCCTCGTAGTCGAGGTTGGTAAGTCTGGTAACAAGTTCCGGATGAAGAGATGCGAGCATGGGCCAGAACCAGTACATGATCGCGTACTCATTGGCAGAGGTTCCGCAGTAACCCATCAGGTCGATGCCGAGAGCCTTGCACTCTTCACCGAGTGTCTGCATGGTAGCCCAGTCGGTGGGGATGGTCAGGTTGTTGTCTCTGAAGAACTTGGCATCATACCAGAAACCTGCAAGGTACTGATACTCATGAATAACATAGTGGCTTCCGTTGTACTCGCCGAGCACGTAGGGGGACTTGTCAACGATATCGCCGAGCTTCTTTGAGCCGTCCATAGTGGGGAGATCCCAGATCTCATCGATGGGAGCTGCGATCTTCTGCTCGATGGCATCATACCAGGGAAGTGAGTTTACGTTGATATCATAGATATCCGGGGGGTTGCCTGCAAGAACTTTGGTTCTCATGATCTCTGCGGCATTGTTATCAAATGTAACATTTACCTTGAGTCCGGGATAGAGCTCCATCATTCTGTTTGCGATGGGAGTATAATAATCTCCGCCGCCGCCTACTGAAAGAAGAAGGTTCAGCTCTCTGCCTGAATAATCCTTCTTTTCTGTCTCGGTGCTGTAAGCCTGGTTCTTCTCTTTGGCCATTTTCATGGAATGGTCTTCTGAAGAAGCTGCCTTAGCGTCCGATGAGCCTGATGCTTTGCTTCCGCAAGCTGCAAGTGACAGTACCATCACTGCGGCAAGGAGAAGGGCCACAATACGCTTTGCCATAATTTTTTCCTCCATTTCTTTTATCATCATTCTGCAAAAGCAGAACAACTGCATTTTTGTTGTGCACAATGCACAAATATTATGGTTCGTTTTTGTGTAATATATTTAATTCGATGGTCGATTTATTTCAATAATGTTATCGTAACACCCGGGCTCTGCTTTGTCAACCTTCTTCTGCCGCTTTTTCCCCGTCCTTTCGGCTTCTTTGGATCATGTCCTGATACACCGGCCCGGTAAACCGTGCCAGAAGAAAAACTGCAGGGATCGGAAGAAAAATAATCAGCGCGATAAAAAAGCGTCCGACCAGAAAAAGGATACAAAGACCGGAAGCCATGCAGAGCGATGCGCCGGGATGGGAAAGGAAAAGCAGGAAGGATTTCCGGTATACGGCGGCGATCCCGTCATTGAAACGCGCCTCATAGGTAACGATCCAGGGAAAGACCAGAAGACCCGGGACAAACCACAGCCAGCGGATCACCGCAAACGACGTGGAGATCCGTCCGGCAGAAAGAAGCTCGTCAGCAGCCAGCACCCCGACAAACCCGAGTGCCAGATAAAGAAGAAAGAATACTTCCGTCAGGATCTCTTTTCCGATATTTTCCTTCAGATAATGAAAGAATGTTCCGGCGATCCCGGCTCTTCCCTCCAGAAAACACTTCTGTCTCGTATAGCAGGCCGCGGAAACAGAGGAAAACAGCGTCAGCACCGGAAGAGCGCACAGAGCGCATAGGACGCCCAGTTCAATATAATCACAAAGATTCTCAAGAATCCCGAGAATTCTGTTTTTGATACCGCCTTTTTCCGTCACCCGTTTCTTTCTCCCTTTCTGTCAGTTTTCATCCTGTCACTTTGTAAGAACAAAATAATCCTCCAGGAATTCCGCCGCGCTTCCGAGGCATTCACCGTTTTTCGGCGTTCTGGCAAATGTAATCTCCGGTGTCCGGTAATAGAACCCGTACCCGATTTCTTCGGCGTTTCTTCGGAGCATGGCAAGGAACGAATCGCCGAGTTCCGTGAGGTCACCGCCCAGATACGTCTTCATACTGCCGAAGGCGCAGTACATGTTGCTGATCGCGGTCAGAAGTTTCAGAGAAATATCCTCGAGAACTTCCGTCACCAGCCGGTCCCCCTGCCGGAGGGCCTCCCGGAGGATCGCCATGCTGATCTGATCCGGATCATAATTACAAAGCCCCGGGACCATGCTTTCCTCGCCGGAGCGGATCCGTTCCTTTACCGTCCCGAGAATTTCTCCCGTACTGATATACCGTTCCAGGCATCCGCGGTTTCCGCAGGAACACTTCTTTCCCTGGTAATCCACGGAAATATGGCCGATCTCACTGGGCGGAGTAACGCCTTTAATAAAGAACTGCCCGTCGATCACCGTGGCGGCACCGACACCGGAGCCGGAATAGACATAGATCGCATTGGCATCATTCCGGCTGTTGACGAAGCGCTCCGCCATCGCGCAGAAAAGTGTGTCATCGCCCACAAATACCGGCACGTCCTCATGCGCGTCCTGCAGGATCCCGATGAACGCATCCGAGAATCGCCAGCCAAGCGGCGACGAGGAATACCGGTGACCCTCAATAGATCCCGGGAAGGAAACGGTGATAGCCGGCACTTTCTGCCAGTCCAGTTTCTTCGCTCTCGAGAGAAGGCCCTCAAACAAAGCGGCAATGCTTTCGGACGGGATATTCAGACGTTCCGTACGCTCATACACGTCAGAAGCCCTGATCATGCCTTCGTCGTAGGGCTGAAAATGCTCCTCGATCGGATTCAGTTCCAGATCATACAGAATAAAAAGCAGTCCTTTCCCGCGGAAAGAAAAGGATGGGATCTGGATCCCGTCCTTATTCACCGCAAGGCAGATCGGTTTTCTTCCGCTGGTGCCCGTTCCTTCGGAGTCCGACTGCAGAAGAAGTTCCGCGCGGATCAGTTCCTCTGTCAGAACGGACACCGTAGACGGACTCAGGTTCAGAAGCTTCGAAAGCTCAGCCCGGGAAATTCCGGGATGCTTGCAGACAGCCTTAAAGATCTGCCGGGCATTGGCTTCTTTAATGAAATGCTGACTGTTTTCTGCGATGATATTCTGTTTGCTTCTGGTGTAATATTTCATGATTCCTAGTATGGGTTGTCACCGGGGACACACCTAAAAATCAATCCTTATTTTTCAAACCGGTATTCCGCTTTTCCGGTCTCGGGGTCGTAGGAGACTTCGGTGAAGGCGGCGCCGGCGGCTTCTGCCAGTACTTTGTAGGGATCGGTGGAACTCATTTTATGCCACCGGGAAACCATGAGGCCGTTTTCCCGGAGGAATTTCACTGCCGGATTGGCTGCCACAGAGACTGTGAGAACTTTTCCGTCCGCGCTGATTTCTTGGGTCAGGAGGTCGGAGGCCTTTTCTTTTGCATACATTTTCTCGATGTGAGCCTTTACGCCGGATAAACCTTCGGCTGCTGCCTTTTCGAGATCTCTCGGGAATACATGGTGCATATAGTCCGTGAAGTATTCGGTGATGGCGTCCTCGCCGTAGTTTTCCCCAAGGTACTCGAGGCCGTTACTCATGCTGGCATGGAACTGCTGATGGAAGTATTCGTTATCCGATGCCTTCCGGTCCATGATCTCGCAGGTGTCATCCACCACCATCTTGCCGTCAAAGATCTTCGGGTCGTAGATGATCTCGGAACATTTAGCCTCGTCGATGCCGTTGAAGTTGTAGATATAGCAGAGTCCCGCCTTTTCGAGGGACAGGCGGTAGTTATCGCAGTGCATGCAGTAGTCATGGTAGGGGGTGAACTCCGGCACTTCTTTGGCCAGCTCAATGAGACGGCCCTTCGAGGGACAGTGATGCATGATGTCATGGTACCAGCCGGCCTTCTCATTTAAAATCATGGTGAAATCGCAGGCTTCTTCGTTTAAGGATACTGCCCAGTAGGACCAGCAGCCGCGGAGGCCTTCTTTCTGAAGGCATTTGTCCAGCGGGATGCTGTCGGAAGAGGGATCAAAGAGCCAGTGCCAGTAGTGATCCACTTCTTCGCGGCCCTTTTTGTTCTCTAAAAATGTGAATAATTCGCTGTAGGCGGGAATAAATTCCGTGCAGGGTATCATAAAACCGATTCTCCTTTAGATATTCAAAGTTTTTAGTGTCAGATATTGGGGTGTTAGTCCGAGGAGATGATGGTCCGAGAGCTCTCCACTCTCCAAAAAGCAGATTTTCCACAAAACCGTTCCATTCCAATGGTTTTTGTGGAACCTTTTTTAAAAAGTTCCACAAAATCATGTAAAAGCAGAAGAAATTGTGGAACTCTCTGTGCAGTGCCCGGACCGTTTTCCACATTTCTGCTTCAAAATGAAGCATTTTGTGGAACTGAAGGCGGCCGATGCGGTGAAAGTTCCACAAAACAGCTTCGAAAACGACCAAATTGTGGAAAAAGTGCCTTAGTGAATATTTTAACAAATGTAGGGGTTCCTTCTGACCACTCTTTTTGGGGGAGACTGGATCTTAAATCTTGTCCCATCCCTCGTGGGGCGCTCCGTTTTTCGTGAGGAATTTGACACTCCGGCATTCCGCGTGGTCCACGCCGGAATCATCCCGGAGGGAAGAAATCCCGTTGTCTTCCAGTGTTTTCGTATAGAGGACTCCGCAGTGGCCGCAGTAGTCATAATAGGGTTCCATCCAGGTGTACTCGAGGAGATGGCCTTTTGAGGGGCAGTGCCGCATATGGCTCATAATCTCGCCGTTATCGCGGTCGAACACATATTTCACATCGCAGGCCTCTTCGGAGAGGGAACGTGTCCAGTACTCCCAGGCACCGGCGATTCCTTTTTCTTTTACGAGCGGCTCGAGGTTGAAGCGGAGGTATTCCTCTCCCACCCATTTCCAGTAGCGCTCCACGGCATCATGTCCGCCGCCCTTTCTGTCAATGTATTTGAAAAGTTCCGAATACATCGGAATGAATTCCGTGCAGGATACCATCAGAAGGACCTCCTCCAGAAACGGTATTTGCAGGCGCCGTCTTCTTCGTGATAGTACTCAAGGGAGAACGCCAGGTCAAGTTCGTCTGCGATGACCATGTTGACGGTGCGGGTCAGTTCGATGTACCACCTGGAGGGTGTGTAGTTGTGCTCTTTCATGAAAGTAACGGCCGGGCATTTATCAATGGTGATCGTAAGACTCTCATCACCCTCGAGGTCCGCATGGAAGACTTCCGGCATCTCTTCTTTTTCATAAAGATCTTTCTGATGCTCTAAAAGCGCCTTTAATCCCTCCTCTTTGAACTTCTCAAAAAGCGGCTTGTAGAAGGCTTTTGTGAACTGCTCGAGATACTCCCGGACGCCGTTGTCGCCGTATTTCATTCCCACATACATGAGACCGTTGTCTCCGGTCACATGAAAGTCCTTGTGCAGATACTTGTTATCCTCTGCCGTAATGTCCATTACCAGTTTTTCCATTTTTTCTTCCTCCGGATTTTAAATCTTATCCCAGCCTTCATGAGGCTTTCCGTTTTCTTTTAAATACATGACGCCGCGGCATTCCGCGTGATCGACGCCGGAATAATCATTTTCACTGATAATTCCCTGATCCTCGAGCGTCTTTTTATACAGCACGGCGCAGTGACCGCAGTAGTCGTAGTAGGGCTCCATCCAGGTGTATTCGAGGAGGTGTCCCTTACTGGGGCAGTGACGCATATGACTCATGACCTCTTCGTTGTCGCGGTCGTAGACATATTTGATGTCGCAGGCCTCTTCCGAAAGAGAGCGGGTCCAGTATTCCCAGGCGCCGGCCATTCTCTTTTCTTTGACAAGCGGCTTGAGATTGAACCGGAGATATTCCTCTCCGACCCATTTCCAGTAGCGTACTACGGCGTCGTGGCCGCCGCCGTTTTTGTCGATGTACTTGAAGAGTTCAGAGTACATAGGGATAAATTCTGTACAGGATACCATTAAAAAGACCTCCTAAAGAAACAATATTTGCAGGCACCATCTTCCTCGTTATAATACTCGAGACTGAAGCCAAGGTCAAGAACATCTGCAATCACCGTGCTGACCGTTCGCGTCAGTTCGATGTACCATCCGGAAGGAGTATAATTGTGCTCTTTCATGAAGGTAACGGCCGGGCACCTGTCAATGGTGATCGTAAGTCTCTCGTCTCCCGTAAGCTCCGCATGGAAGACTTCCGGCATTTCCTCCGCCTCGTACAGTTTCTGCTGATGCTCCATCAGGGCTTTCAGTCCGTCCTTTTGATATGCTTCGAAAAGCGGCTGATAAAAAGCTTTTACAAATGTTTCCAGAAACTGTCTGACGCCGTTGTCTCCGTACTGCCGGGCTACATATCTCAGCCCGCCGTCAGCAGCCACATGGAAATCTCTGTGTAGATACTTGTTATCTTCCGCAGTGATATCCATGATCCATTTATCCGGTCCCTGTGTTTCCTCATCCACAACGGTTGTCCAGTTTTTTCCGGGCTCCCGGTCTAAACGATGGAGCACGCCCCTGCACTCTGCATGATCGGCGCAGGAAAGATCCATGATCATATTGATCCCGTTGTCATTCAGCGCCTCCTGATAGACCACCGTACAGTGATCACAATAGTGCTCATACGGTTCCATCCAGGTATACTCCAGAAGATGGCCTTTTGAGGGGCAGTGACGCATATGACTGCGGATTTCCTGATGCTCCCGGTCATAGACGTACTTGATGTCACATGCTTCCTCAGACAGGGAACGGGTCCAGTATTCCCAGGCACCGTCCATTCCTTTTTCCCGGGCCAACGGCTCCAGATTGAAACGGACCGAATCTCCTCCGATATATTTCCAGTACCGGTAGACTGCCTCTTTCCCGCCTCCCTGATGATCAATGAATTTCATCAGTTCCGAGTACATCGGGATAAATTCTGTACAGGACAGCATTTTTTCTCCTTTCAAAAATTGCGGTTTTACTTGTTGTTACGAACTTTCAGCTCAGGTTAAGCAGAATGCGGCAGGCTGCCAGCCTGCCGCATTTGAGGAAAAATATGAAAAAGATTGCAAGCAATCTTTTCATTTGTTGGAAATCAGCCTTTGACGCTGCCCGCGGTCAGACCGCCCATGACCTGTTTATGGAACAGGCAGTAAAGAAGAAGGATCGGCGCGATGAAGATCACGCAGGCGGCACAGGTGATGCCCCAGTCGATCTTGAATCCGGATACGACTCTGAACTGCAGCATACCCATGGAGATCGTGTTCTTGGCCTTTGAGGAGATGAACATCAGTCCGTACATATAGTCTGACCAGTAGTCGATGAACAGGAAGATGCCTGCCGATACAAAGGCCGGACGGGTCAGCGGGATGATGATCTGCGTGAATACGCGGCTGTTCGTGGCGCCGTCGATCATGGCCGCCTCTTCCAGTTCGACGGGGATCGACTTCAGGAAGCTGATCATGATGAAACAGCAGAACGGCATGGCACGGGCCGCAAACAGGATGATGAGAACGAATCTCGTATTGAAAATGTGCAGGAATCTGGCCAGGATGAACATGGGGGTAAGACCGACCATGCAGCTTGTCAGAAGTCCCACGAGCAGCAGAGTGTGAATGGTTTCTTTTCCCTTAAACTCTTTTCTCGCAATGGCGTAGGAGATCATCACGGAGAGAAGCAGCGCCAGAAGCAGCGCTCCGCCTACAATGATCACCGTATTTAAGAAGTTGGCGCCGAAGTTTCCTTTGGCCCAGGCAGCCGAGAAATTCGCGGCCGCGGTGCCGAGAGCGTCCTTCGGGAGTGACCATACGCCGCCATAGAACTCCTCATTCGTCTTGGTGGATGTCAGGAACATCATGGCGAAGGGGATGATGATCAGGACGGACCAGAGGATCAGAAAGACCCGGATGATCCAGATTCCGATACCGGCTTTTTTACTCATACCTTTATCCCCCTTCCTTATAATTCGTACGACTCACGGCGGAATACCTTCAGGATCAGGAAGGCCATTCCCAGGGTGAGAAGAAGCATGATCGCGCCGACGGCCGAAGCCTTGCCGTAGTCAAGGTTCTCGGTGATCATGGAGAACATATAGGACGAAAGGATCTCGGAGGCATTGTCCGGGCCGCCCCTCGTTACGATGTAGACCACGTTGAATCCGAGCGTTACCGAAGACTCGATGAAGAAGAGCATGGCTGTGGTGATCACATCCCAGGTAAGAGGAATGGTGATGCGGAAGGTCTGCTGTACTTCCGTGGCTCCGTCAATATAGGCGGCCTCGTAGATATCCTGCGGGATATTGGAGATGGCTGCCATAAAATACACAAGATAGAATCCGAACTCTCTCCAGATCACGATGAGAAGCACCGACCACATGACGACTTTGGAGCTGGCCAGCCACTGTACGCCGGGAAGTCCGAGACCGGTAAGAACGGTGTTGAAGATACCGAAGGACGGATTATACATTACCATCCAGAGGATGGCTATGATCAACATGGGAACGGTGGACGGGAAGAAGAACAGAATCTTATAGAAATTGCTCTCTTTCAGGGCCTTGCTTCTTGTCAGCGCCAGCGCGGAGATAAAGGCCAGCGGGAAGCAGAACACGACCGTGCCCAGGTATAATTTCAGATGATTCACGATTGCCTTCCGGAAGGCATGATCTGCAAATATTTTTTTGTAATTGTAGAGTCCCACCCACTTGATATCGAGTGAGTAACCGCCGAAGTCTGTAAATCCAAACAGCAGTCCCGCAAAGCACGGGAGAAGGAAAAACAGAAGATAGATCACCAGCGGAACGACCACGAGTCCGAGAACAAAACGTCTGTCGGCCTGGGCCTTGGTTAGCACTTTTTTCATAATTCACTCCTAACGGAAAGGAATGCCGGGGACAGGCCCCGGGGATAAGCCCGGGGGAGAATCCCCCCCCGGGCATTTACTTTAAGTTATCACACAGCGTCTGATGATATCAGACTGCTCTCCGATCAGCCGGCGAAGGAGAATTTCTCGATCGCGGAATCGTCTGCGATTCCCTTGAAGAGGTCATAACCTCTCTTGATGAAATCGTCCTCTGTGAGGTCGCCGCCCATGAAACCAACGAGCATGTCGCCGATTTCGGGAGCAATGGTGGTGTACCAGTTCTGGCACGGAATGTTGATGGTCTTCATGCTCTCGGACTTGCTTGCAACATCCTTAACAGAGGGAGCAAGATAGTCTGCGCAGAGATCACCGTATCCGGGGATCTTGTAGACGTTGGTGTGGATGGCAGCGCCGCCCTTTAAGGACTCGTCATCAGAGAAGAGGAAACGATAGAACTCGCAAACGAGGTCCATGTTCTTAGTGGAGGGGCTTACCATGGAAGCAAGGCAGTCAGCCTTCAGATAGGTATTTCCTGCAGCATCGCCGAAGGAGTAGGGAAGGAACTTCAGGCTCCAGCCCTCGGTCCAGGCGACAGCCATCTCGGCTTCCAGCCATGATCCGCAGGGAAGGATGGCGAACTTATGGTCGATGAACTCGATCTGGGTCTCAGCGTTTCCAAGACCGTTGGTGTCGGTATCGAAGTAGCCGTTGTCTCTGATCCATGCCATCTTGCTGACAACGTTCTTCATCTCAGCACTGTTCCACTGCTCGTAGTCGAGGTTCTGAAGCTTGGTGTAAAGGTCATAGCTTGTAGAAGCAACCATGGGCCAGAACCAGTAGTTGGTCGGATACTCATGAGCCATGAGACCGCAGGCACCGAGAGCATCAGCGCCGAGGGCGTCACACTGCTGTGCCATTTCCTGGAAGGAAGCCCAGTCGGTGGGAACGGTGATGCCGTTTGCCTGGAACCAGGCATCGTCATACCAGAGGCCTTCCATGTAAAGCATATCTGCCATGGCATAATGCTTTCCTTCCTTCTCGCCGATGCCGAAAAGGCTCAGATCCATCAGATCACCGAGTTTCTTGGAACCGTCAAGGGTGGGAACTTCGAAGATCCCGTCGATGGGATATGCGATTCCCTGGTTGATGGCATCGAAGTAGGGAAGATCACCGGAGTTGCAGTTGTAGATGTCATAGGCATTTCCGTCGAGGATGGAAGTACGGAGAACATCAGCTGCGCCTGCTGTGAATTCATACTCGATCTCGAGTCCGGGATAGAAGGCTTTCATTCTCTCGATCGCGGGCTCATAATAGTTTCCGCCGCCGCCTACGGTCTGAAGGATACGAAGCTTACGTCCCTTATACTTTTCGCTGCCGGCCTGGGTCTCCCAGGTATAATCAGCTACTTTGAAGCCTTCTGCAGATGTATCTGCTTTTCCGGCTCCTGATCCGCCGCCTGAGCAGGCTGCAAGGGAAAGTACCATTGCGGCTGCAAGAAGCATTGCTAATACTTTTTTCATTTGTTTTACCTCCTTAAATAGTTCGGTCTGTACAAAACCGCTATTGTCAGAATAGTATTTCCCGTCATTTTTTACAATCCTGATTTTTTGTTAAAACATCCCGTTTTTTTGTTTTTTCACAAATTTCGTGTTCCGTATTGAACGTTTATTGTTTATAATTACAACATGATCTCAAAGATTAAACGGGCGTTCAGCCAGCTTTCCATTAAGAATAAAATGTATCTTGCCATCATCCCGGCGATTCTTCTGCTGGTGGTGGTTTTTTCCGGTGTGTTCCGGATCATGATCAACAGTCTCCGGGAGAATGCCATTAAAACCAACTTCCAGCTGATCTCTCTGATCGAAAAAGATATTGAAAGCGAGCTCTCCACCGTACGGAATTCCGCGTCCGCCATCATCACCGATGAGAAGGTAAAAGCCTATGCCGCCTCCAATTCCACGGACGCCGATAAAAAGCGCCTGATCGGCAGTTCCAAGTCCCTGCAGCAGACTTCCCGGATCCCGAGCTACATGGTCATCCGCAGCTCCACCGACTACGTTTTCTCTCATGTGGGAAAATACCTTTCCGAGTCCGAACGGCGGAAACTGGCCTCCTTTGCCTATGAACGCTACAACGAGATCACCGGCCCGTTTGTGCTTTCTTCCGATTCCACGGAAATGCTTTACATGATCCTGTCTCTCGCGGACAGCGCCCGCGAGCACCGCGGCATTTTTACCGGCGCCCTTCTGGTGGTCGGAAACTCCCGCTCCTTCCTGTCCAATATCGCCGCCAACTATTCCCTCGGGCAGAACATGATCATTTATGACGGCTTCGGCAATAAGATCTGCGGAACTCCCGTAGGCGGCAGCCTTCCGGTCTCTCTTACGAGAATGACCGGAGAGGACTTTATTTCCTATCAGGATCAGAAGGCCGATACTCTCTATCTCGGGCACCATCTGCAGAACTATAACTGGAACATCATTATCCAGCAGCCGCTTTCCACGATCACGGAGCAGATGAACCGGTACCGGCGTCTCTTCCTGATCGTTGCCGCCATTTCCATTGCCATGGCCTTCACCATGATCGGCATCATCTCCTCCTTCTTTACGAGGCGTCTTTCCGAGATGACCACGGTGATCCAGAGCATTCAGGAAGGCGATATCGACTGCCGGTATCCCGTTGTCTATCAGGACGAGATCAGTGTGATCGGCAACGAATTCAACAAGATGTTTGATGAGATCCAGGTATACCGTATTACGGCCGCCCAGCAGTCTCTTAAACAGCGGGAGGCGGAGCTCCACGCCCTGCAGAGCCAGATCAATCCGCATTTTCTGTACAATTCCCTCGACTGCATCCGCTCCGAGGCGCTCATCAACGGCGACCGTGTCACCGCCGATCAGATCCAGACCCTGGCGAGCATGTTCCGGTATACCGTGGGGCAGAAAGACAATCATCAGCCGGTCACCATCCGGGAGGAGATCAGTCATGTGAATGACTATCTGAGCATGCTCCAGTACCGGTTCCGGGACCGCTTTGCTTTCGATGTGAGCATCCCGGAGGAACTCCTTCTGCTCAAAACCCCGCGGCTTCTTTTACAGCCTGTGGTGGAGAACAGTTTTGCCCACGGGATCCGCAACATGGCTTCGGGAGGAAAGATCTCCGTGACCGCAGCGAAGGACGGCAGCGGGAAAACGGTCGTTTTCACGGTCACCGACAACGGGGCCGGGATTTCTCCGGAGCGGCTTTCCTTTATCCGATCCCAGCTCTCGGGAAATCCGCTGAAAGAAAAAGACACGCAGACACCGTTTATGGGGCTTGTAAATACCAATGACCGGATCCTTCTGGCCTACGGCCCCGGGTACGGGATCACGATCGAAAGTGAAGAAAACAGGGGGACCCGGGTTGAGATCCGGATCCCGGCAACAGAATCATGAGGTGAACTGATGCTCAAAGTAATGTTGATTGATGATGAATTCCGGATCCTTGAGGGACTTGGGTGCCTGATCGACTGGAACAAAAGCGGAGCGGAGATCTGCGGATCCTTCTCCGATCCTTTTGCCGCGCTCTCCGCGGCGAAGGAGCTTCTTCCCGACCTCATTCTCACCGATATCGAAATGCCGGGACTCTCCGGTCTTGAGCTGATCGCCGCCCTCCGGAACGCCTCCCCCAAAACCACCTTTGTGATCCTTTCCGCCTATGATTACTTCAGTTACGCGCAGGAAGCGATCACCCTCGGCGTGTACCGTTATCTCTTAAAACCTCTGTCCGCGCAGGATCTGACGGCTCTTCTTCGTCAGGTGGCATCCGAAAAAGGCGTCTCACCGGTCTCCGCTCCCCTGCCCTCAGCCGGCCGGGACAAATCCGCGTCCCTTTTCGAAAGTGAGGCGGACTCTCTGATCAAGCGTTCCATCGAGCTGATCGAAGAGAAGTATGCCGACCCGGATTTCAAGCTCTCCGCCATTGCCGACTCTCTGTTTGTCAATTACAGCTATCTGAGCCATCTTTTTAAAACAAAAACCGGGAAGACCATGTTCAGCTTTCTCCTGGACACCCGCATGAACCATGCGGCGCAGCTTCTTGAGAACACGGATCTTCCCGTAGGTGACATTGCCCGCCGTACCGGGTATGCCCTTACCAAAAATTTTCACGAGGCTTTTAAAAAGTATTACGGAGAGTCCCCGAAAAACTACCGGCACAAACGGTAACTCCCTACAGCGCCTGAAAAAAGGTTTTCAGGCAGTCTGCGTATTGTTCCGCCGGAATTTTCAGTTTTCTGATCCCTGTCTCTTTGAGAAGAATGTACCGGTCCCACGGATCCTCAAGCGGAACAAGGCAGATCGACGGATCCTTCTGGAAAAGCCATGTTTTTTCCCGGACCAGTGTGATCCCGATTCCCTTCGAAACCAGTTCCCGTAAAACCACCGCGTTATTGCACTCGATGCTGTGGCGCAGCTGTACTCCGTATTCGTTCTGATAGTATTCCTCAAACTCACTCATAGAGCTGTTGTGCGTCAGCCCGATCATTTCTTCTGACTGAAGATCGCCGGCTGTCAGGACTTTCCTGTCCGAAAAGCGGTGATTCTTCGGGACGGCGATCATATACCGTTCATGAAGAAGCACGCGGGTTTCTTTATTTTCTGTTTCCTGTGCCGAAGAACACAGGATAAAATCCGGTGTATCCGTTCCGAGCTCATCCGTCTGAACAACCTGAATATCGGTTCCCGGAAAACGGTTTCTCAAAGAGAGGATCAGGTCCGGAATCAGCGGCGACCCGGCGAGGACCGCGATTTTTACCGTGGATTCTCCGCTTCCCTCTTCTCTCCCCATTTCGAGGATCCGGGTTTCTGCCAGCGTGATCTGTTCACAGAGCGGCAGGATCTTCTCTCCGAACGGAGAAAGTGTGAGCTTTTTCCCGTTCCGGAGAAACACCCGGGCTCCCAGTTCCTCTTCCATTCTGCGAATGGAAATACTGAGCGCCGGCTGGGAAATGCAGAGTCTTTCCGCCGCTTTATTCATACTTCCGGCGTTCACAATTTCCAGAAAACTTCTGATCTGACTGATTTCCATGGCTTTTCCTTATAATTATTATCTATAATAATATTTATTTATTATATTTGTATTTTATAAGAAGTCAATGTATTCTTACAGATGAAAAACGGAAGGAGGAACGTTCATGGTTTCCTGTACAGAATTCATCCCGATGTATTCGGAACTTTTCACGTATATCGACCGGAAGGGCGGCGGACACGATGCCGTGGTACGGTACTGGGAGTGGGTCGGAGAAAAATACCTGCGTTTTAACCTGGAGCCTCTGCTGCGGGAAAAGGGAATGGACGGCGCCTGGGAGTACTGGACGCGGTCTCTTTCGGAAGAAGCCTGTGATGTGAAATATGTGTATGATCAGGAGCATAAGGAACTTGTAAACCATATGCGCCACTGTCCTTCCAAGGGTCATCTTCTGGAATATGACTGGATGGAACCCTATTATGACTACTGCGGCCACTGTTCGGTTCTTTACAAAAAGACGCTGGAGGATAACGGCATCACCACCATCCGGGACCACTCCGGCGTCGACCACGCCGAATGCAGAAGTGTCCGTTTCCTGACAGAAAACGGAGCACCCCGTGAGGGATGGGACCAGATCTGATCCGCTTCCCTGAAACTGGAGTAAACTATGGCAGATTTATGCGAAGCTCTTATGATCCTCTGTTTCGGACTTTCCTGGCCGATCTCGGTGTATAAATCCTATGTATCCAGAACCGCCAAAGGAAAATCCGTCACCTTTGAACTGATTGTCGTGGTCGGGTATATTTTCGGAAATATCCGGAAGGCGATCCAGCTGAAGGAATACCTGGCCTCCGGTACCGGGGCGGGATTCCTGTTCTGGTTTGCCTGGTTTTTCTACATCTTTAATATCACCTGTATCATCATCGACCTTATCCTGTATGTAAGAAATACAAAGATCGACAAAATCAACGACACAAAAGCAATTCCGTAGGCAGCCGGAAACTGCCGGGAAATATCCAGGAGAAGAAAATTATGGAAAATACCTTATACGCCGGTTTCTCGCGCGTCAATATCAACCCGGAAACAGGAACTCTGATTTCGGGATATTTCGTAGACCGTTTTGTCAAAGGCGTGCTGGACGATCTGGAAGTCAACTGCGCGGCGTTCCGCGCCGGGGAAACTACCGCGGTCCTCATGAGTATCGACCACGTCGGCATTTACCGGGATACGATGGATTACTTTATTGATTCCATCTGCCGGGCGACCGGCCTGCCGGAGGAAGCCGTCTATCTTCACGTTACCCACACGCATACTTCCGGTCCGTTCTTTGAGCCGGACACCACTGATGAGAAAATTTTACGGTACCGGGAATTCCTCTGTCACCGGGTAACCGATGCCGCAAAATCTGCCCTTTCCGACCTTCGTCCCGCCCGGATGGGAACCGCAAAATCGCAGGCTCCGGGCATTGCATTTATCCGCCGCTATGTGATGAAGGACGGATCGGTGAAAACAAATCCCGGTGTCAATAACCCCGAGATTGATCATCCCGTCGGAATCACAGATGAGGAGGTCGGTGTCATCCGCCTCGACCGGGACGGGGGAGAGACCCTTGTCATTGCCAACTTCGGATGCCATCCGGATACCATCGGCGGGGAGTATATTTCGGCGGACTGGCCCGGTTTTGTCAGAAGAACCGTGGAAAAATCCATCGACAATACCCGCTGCATCCTCTTAAACGGCGCACAGGGCGATGTGAACCATGTCAATGTTCATCCGGGTCCCGGCTATATGAACGAAATGTTTATTGACTTTGACGGCGTAGCCAGAGGCTATGCGCATGCCCGCCACATGGGACGCGTCGTGGCCGCCGCTATTCTGCAGGTTTATGACAAGGTGGAATACGAAGAGGTGGACTCCCTCCGCGTCATGAAGCAGGAAGTGGCCATTCCCTCTCATATGCCGGCACCGGAAGAGCTGCCGGAAGCCCGGCACATCGCAGAGCTTCACCTTTCCGGCCGCGATTCGGAGCTTCCCTATAAGGAAATGGAACTGACGACCCGGGTCGCAGAGGCCCTCCGGATGCTTCGTCTGGAGCACGGTCCGGCATCCTTTTCCATGCCGCTTACCGCCCTCTGCGTCGGAAACGCCGCCTTTTTCGGGGTTCCCGGCGAACCGTTTAACGCCGTCGGAAGGGGCCTGAAAACCGCCGAAGGATGGAAACTCGTACTTCCCACCATCAATACCAATGCGAAGGAAGGATATTTCCCCATGATGGATTCCTACACCGAAGGGGGATACGAAGCCAGAAGCTCCCGCTACGGTGCCGGCGCCGCGGAAAAGATCGTGGAAGAAGGAAAGAAGATGCTCCGGGAGCTCCGGAAAGACTGAATAAACCGCATAAAAACTGCCGTGCCATACGGTGCGGCAGTTTTTGTGTCTCAGTGTTTATGAACGTGCTTCTTCCATCGGCACGAGGGCTTCGCGGTAGGTTTTCCGGAGGTAATGGATACTGATGAGAAGGGAAGCCACCTCGGCGACGAGGAACGAAAGCCACACAAGGTCGAGCTTTCCGGTCAGGGACAGGAGATACGCCACCGGGAGGAGGACTAATAGCTGCCGGCACAGCGATGTCATGAGAAGACATTTCGGCTGTCCGAGCGCCTGGGTCGCGGCGCCGGTAATGATGCAGAAGCCGGCCACCGGGAAGGAAATGGCGATGATCCGAAACGCGGTGGAACCCACCCGGAGCATTTCTTCTGTCGGACTGAAAAGTGAAAGGAGTGTGCCGGGGATCGTTTCAAAGAGAACGAGGCCGAAGGTCATGACAGAAATGGCAAAGATCATGGCGATCCTGACGGCTTTCCGGACCCTGTCCGGCTTTCTCGCGCCGAAATTGTAGGACACGATCGGCGTCAGCGCATTATTCAGGCCGAATACCGGGAAGAAGATAAAGCTCTGGATCTTGTAATAGGCGCCGAAAGCGGCTGTTGCGGCCTCGGTAAAAGAAATGAAGATGGCATTCAGGCCGAAGTTCATAATGGAACCCATGCACTGCATGAGGATCGAAGGCAGTCCGATGCGGTAGATTTCTTTGATCACAGCGCCCACCGGACGGATCTTCCGAAGACTCAAAGTGATCTCCTTATTCTTTGTAATGCAGAACGTGTAGGCCACCATGGCGGCAATGCACTGTCCGCAGACCGTGGCCACCGCTGCGCCGCGAACTTCCATCCTGGGAAATCCGAAAAGTCCGAAGATCATGATCGGGTCAAGCACCATATTGATTGCCGCGCCCGTGATCTGGGAAATCATGGAAAGGTTGGTCCTGCCGGTGGACATCAGCAGGCGTTCGCCGCTCATCTGCGCGAGCACGCCGAAGGCCAGCCCGAGCACCACCGTCAGATAGTCGGTTCCGTACCGGATGATCTGCGGGTTTTCCGTCTGGATCTCAAAGAATTTTTTCGGCGCAAGCCAGCCGAGGAGCGCAAAGAATACCGCCGAGCAGAGGAAAAGGAAGATCCCGGTATTGGCGGTCATATCGGCTTTTTCCTTATTCTTTTCCCCGAGATACCGGGAGATCAGCGCGTTCATGCCGACGCCGGTACCGGTGGATACGCCGATCACGAGCATCTGCATCGGGAAGGACAGACTTACCGCATTTAAGGCGTCCTGGCTGACCCGGGACACGAAAATACTGTCAACGATATTATATAATGCCTGAAACAGCATGGAGGCGATCATGGGGGCCGCCATGCTTACCAGTAACTTTCCTACGGGCATGGTGCCCATTTTGTTCTCTCTGATTTCTTCCATTCTTTCTTCCTTACTAATTCTTTTCATCCCCTCGCGTATGCGCACTTTGAAGCGCATATTGACCATTCGGGGAAACCTCCGCAGGCGGTGAATGCCTGATGGCACGCGCGGGATAAAAGGGGCGATGTTTCCCGCAGGGTGACATGCAGGAGCCGTGTGAAACATCCGGGATATTTCACACGGCTCCTGCCAGGATACGGTCTTCCAGCTTTATGCTTCTCGGGACTTACCGTCTCCGCCGGTCAACTCCGTTTTTACGGTAATAGTCTGACTTGTCGATATACATTGCCTTTTCGGCGTCTTTTACAAGATTGTCTACAGAAATCTCGTTTTTCTCGCGGTAGCCGATGCCGGCCGCAATGACATAGCCGGCTTTTTCCACGGCTTCTTTCAGCGCAGCGGTCCGTGTCCGGACCTCTTCCAGCGTGCGGCACATTCCCGTCGCCACAAACTCATCTCCGCCGATCCGGTAGGTTTCTTCCTCTCCGAATTCCTGCTGCAGAAGAGACGCCACCGTCTGAAGCATCCGGTCTCCCGCCTCATGGCCTTTCGTATTATTCAGCTCATGAAGCCCGTTCACATCGATATACACACAGTAAACCGAGGCATCCTCCTGACTGGCGGCACGACTCAGCGATTCCTCGTAACTGTAACGGTTCCGGAGACCTGTCAGCTGATCGTTGGACGCGAGAAACTGAATCCGCCGTTCCAGAACCAGTCTTGTCACTCTGGTGGAAATGGAGTAGGTACACAGGAGGATACTGAGGAATCCGAACAGGATGGCATTGGTGATATCCGAGCTCCAGGTCATCGGGTCTTTGACTTTTAACGCGATCACGATGAAAGCCACGACGGAGGCTGTAATGATGATATGCAGCTTATACGGCCTGTCAGTAAAGATCTGCGGCACGGTCAGCAGAAACGCGATGTAGGTGGCCGAGATCTCTTTCGGACCGAGCCAGGTCCCGAGCGCCACGCCAACTCCGAGAAGCACCACGGAAAACAGGTACATATTAGCCTTGTGGATTGCCAGCCTTTCATCGCTCACAAAGGTGGCCACTGACCAGATGAGAAGCGTCACGGCAAACCCGGCAAGATAGATCGGCCGGTTCCCGGACAGCGACTCCACCCGGAGAGATGTGATAAGCATGCCTGCCAGCGCCAAAACGGCAACGCAGGAAAAATACCGTACAACCGTACGGTTTCCCTGGTGCATCTCTTTCTGGATTTCCTGATAGGACGCTTCGTCAACGCCGCCGTTGAGAACCGTCTGACCGAATTTGAGTAATCTGCTCATAGAGGATCTGCCCGTAAAAAGCGCCTGTTTCCTGCCGGCGGTACCATTGTCCGCCCGGCCCTGTTCTTCAAAAAAGATAAATTCAATTTTATCACATCAACGTGTGAAGTTCAAGGCGTTTTATCCGGAACTCCGAAAAAAAGCTGCCGCATGTGCGACAGCTTTTCTGTTTCACGCCTGTTCGAGTGACATATTTACTCTTCGTCCTGATATACCGGCTCGCTGAGCTGGCTCGTGGGAGCAGTGCCGCCGTCTTTGTAGCCGTTGGCATCGGAGCGGTATTCCACCTCTCCGGGTTTCTTGCTCTTGTTATAGTTCTTGAGAACATATCCGGACTGGTTGACAAGCCATGTGTGACCGGCTACATCAAAGTAGGCCTTGGTATCATCCTCAGCTCTCTGGATCTTTCCTTTGTAGTAGAGATATCCGCTCTTTACGCCGGTGAGCCCTGCGCCGGAGGAGGTGAAAGCATATTTGCAGGTGGTGCCGTCTCCCTCAACCACGCTGGTACCCTTCTGGAGACAGGACTGGGTCTTGGTTCCGAAGTACATGGTTGTCTCGGATCCGTCAGAAACAATCACCTTCTGCAGTCCGTATACAGGGTTGCCGTTCTCGTTGAAGAGGTAGGAATAGGTCGTTCCGTTTTTGGTGATCTTCTTTAAGGTTGCATCCAGGGCATTGGTGGTCTTCCTTGTTCCGTAGGCAGGAGTGCCGTTGCTGTTAAACCAGTACCAGTCCACGTCACTGGAGCTGTTCAGATCCTCGGGAGCATAGGCGGAAAGCCATCCGGTATGTGCGGCACCGTATACGCCGAGAGACTCGGTATCATTGTAATACTTGTAACCCGCGATGGCCGGATAAACATCGGTGAGCTTTGTCCATCCTGTCTGCATGCGTCCGCAGGAATCAAAGGCAAAGCGGTTGCCGCCGATGGTAAATTCCTTAGCCTCACCGTCTGTGGCACGAGCAACCTTTCCATTTGCCTGAAAATAGAACCAGCTGAGTCCTTCATCCAATCCGTCTGAAGAATCCCCCATCCCCTCGGCGGGTTCCAGCTTTTTCCAGGTGCTGGTGATCATGGCGCCGTTCTGCTCATCGCAGAAATACCAGTCGACTCCGTCATTGTACCAGCCGGTAACCATGGTTCCGTCATAATCGAAATAATACCAGAGATTCTCAATCTGTTTTTTCTTGCCCTGTGCCATGCGGCCGGTGGACTCGAAATAGTACCACTTTCCGTCGATCTGACGCCAGGCATTCTTGACCATGCGGCCGGTGGAATCCACATAGCGGTCGGTATCCACGATCCGGCTTACGGCCATGTATCCGTCGCTGGCGAGATAAAAATAGTCACCATTGGAGTCGAGGGCCCACTCATTTGACACCGGATGTGACCCTTTCAGGTACTGCCAGCCGCGGGTGTCCTGGGTCCAGCCGTCTGCAAAAGCGGTGAGGCCGAAGGCTGCGGCAGCGATGCATGTGAGAATGAGGATCCTGTAAAGCTTTTTCATAGTTCTCTCCTTAAGCAAGGTAGTTGTTCACTGTCTGTGATTGTATCAGTATTATGTAAATCCTTCAAGGAATGAATTGTTGCATATTGTTTACGAATATATTACTATAAGCATGATCCGTGTGAAGAGGCATGATCCGTGTGAAACAGCTCCGCCGTTTCACGCGGATCATGTAGGAAAACATTTCACGCGGACCATGTAGGGAAATTGTTTTACCCGAAGTATGGCATGGCCTGCGTGCAACAGCTACGCCGTTTCACGCAGGCCATGAATTCATAAATTTTGTGAAACATCAGAGATGTTTCACAAAATTTTTGCAGGTGAGGAGGTTTTTTATGAAAACTGCTCTTGTTACGGGCGCATCGCGGGGGATCGGACGCGGGATCGCGGAGGCGCTTTCGAATGCCGGCTACACGGTGGTCGGGAACTGCCTTCATAACGCAGAGCTTCTTTCCGGGAGCGGTATCCTGCCGCACGCCGGAGATGTCTCTGATCCTTCGTATATCCGGGAGCTCGTCGCCTTTGCCAGGGAAAAGCTTTCCCACATTGACGTCGTCTTCCATAACGCCGGGGTCTGCTCCTCCGGTCTTCTTCAGGATTTCTCTCCCGAGGAGTGGCACCGGATCATGAGTGTGAACCTTGACTCGGCTTTTTACCTTACAAAAGAAATGATCCCTGTGATGCTCTCACAGGGATACGGAAAAATCATATTTACTTCTTCAGTCTGGGGTCAGAGCGGCGCCGCCTGCTCGGCTGCCTACAGCGCCTCGAAGGGGGCCGTCAACGCGTTTACCCGGTCCGTTTCCAAGGAGCTCGCCGCAAGCAACATCCAGGTCAATGCCATAGCACCCGGGGCCTTTGACACCGATATGAACCGGTGCTATTCGCCGGAGGAGCTTTCGGCTCTCTGCGACGAGATTCCCGCCGGCCGTCTCGGCGATCCCGCGGAGATCGGCAGGCTGGCGCTTTTCCTTGCGGAGGCGCCCGCCTATCTGACGGGACAGATCATCACGATGGACGGAGGGTGGATGTAAAAGAATCCCGGATTTAAACGTACTCGGTCTCGAGCGTCAGGACGATTTCTTTCTCCGGATACTTTTCTTTCATATATCCGGTAAATTCCTCCCGGAGGCCGTCCCAGTCCCGGAGCTTATAGTCCACGATCAGATCCACATAGAACCGGTTCGTTCCCGGCTCCATATAGATCGCGTGGTAGCTCTTGACATGGTCCCGTCCGCGGACAAACTTTGCCACGTAGGCTCTGGCTTCTTTGGCATCTTCATGGTCATTATCGACCGCATACATTCCGAATACCATGACAACGTTAAATTCGCGCATGATTTCGAGCTGCAGCGCGTGAATGACTTCATACACCTCACCCACAGTCTTTTCGTGGTCGATCTCGATATTGACGGATCCCGAGTAACGGTCCGGGCCGTAGTTGTGGAGCATCATGTCCACGGCATTGATCACACCCGGGGTGCTGCGGATCTTTTTGTAAAGTGCCGAAGCCAGCTCTTCTTTTCCGGGCCGTCCGATGAGTTCCGAAAGAGTGTCTAAAAGGATCTCCCCGCCGACCTTCAGAATCACAATGGACATGATGATGCCGGCATAGGCATCGATCGATACGCCGAACAGAAGGAACACCAGGGCGGAAACGATCGTCACGAGGGAGATATACGCATCATTTCTGGAATCGGCGCCCACGCCGATGAGCGCGCTCGAATTCACTTTCTTTCCCATCTTTACGGTATAGGTTCCGAGGGCAAACTTTAAGAGCGCCGTGGCGGCGATGATGATGAGCGTCGTCACATTGATCTTCAGATCGGTCGGATGGAAGATCGCATCCACGGAGGATTTCAGCGATTCCACACCGGAAATGAGGATGACTACCGCGATCACAAGACTGACGATGTATTCGATCCGGCCGAAGCCGAACGGATGTTTTTCGTCGGGATGCCGGTTCGAAAGCTTGGAGCCGAGAAGTGTCAGCACAGCGGAAAGCGCATCCGAGGCGTTGTTGATTCCTTCTGAAATGATCGCAACGGAGAATGTCAGCAGTCCGACAATCACTTTCACGGCAGCAATGAAGATATTCGCGATCACGCCAAGGCCGGAAACCGTGGTCACCACGCCTTCCCGGGACTCGGGATCCGCTTTAAAAAGTTTATACAAAATTTTCATTTGTGTCTCCCCGGCAGGTTTTCTTTCTTAATTATAACCCCCGATTTTGCCTGTATTACAATTTGTAACATATCAATTCGCCGAAACGTGGTGTATAAAGTTAGTATTCAGGACTTTCTCCCGGAAAGCAATCTGAAACGTTACGCAATAAACATTTCTACTACATCGGCGGTATCTGTATGGGAAAAAAGTCATCTCCCGACACAAAGCTCCGCGGGACGGACGGAAACCGGCTCGTTTCCATCCGCATCAACGAGGAGCTTCTTGAAGAGATCAGAAAGCTATCAATCGAAACCGGCTGTTCTTCCAATCTTCTGATCAATGTCTTTCTGCAGTGGGCCATGGAGAACTATCATCACGGCCCCGGCCGCTAAGCGCTTACTCAAACAGTGAAGTCACAAGGTCGGTGTACTCCGTGGGATTCTCCAGCGTGAATCCTGCAATCAGAAGCGCCTGCTGGTACAGGATCTCCGCATACTTCTTTGCCTTCTCGGGACTTGCGATCCGCGCGGCATCAAAGGCTTTCCAGGCCGGATGCCCGGTATTCACCTCCAGGATCCTCTTCGCCTTCATTCCCATTTCCGGCTGAACCGCCGCAAAATATTTCTCCATTTCAAAAGTCATCCCGTCGTCCCCGGAGGAAAGGCATACCGGGTGTGTCTTCAACCGTTTGGAAACGCGCACATCATCGGCCTTTCCCGTCAGGGAATCCTTGAGGAACTTAATGCTGTCCTCATAGACCACTTCCGTGCTGTCCTCTTTCTTCCCGGGCTCGAGGTCCGGATCGTCGGTCAGCGCCGAACGGAGATCCTTGCCGTCGTACTCCCTGAGCATCTCGGAAAGGAAGCTGTCCACCCGGTCGGTAAAGCAGAGGATATCCATCTCATGCTCCCGGATCACCTCAAGCTGCGGCAGCGCCTCGATGGATTCCACGGACTCGCCTTCGGCATAATAGATGTGCTTCTGGTCCTCCTTCATTGCGGCCACGTACTCCTTAAGCGTCACGAGCTTTTTCTCTTTGAGCGACCAGAACAGGAACAGATCTTTTAACTTGTCCTTGTCCATGCCGTAGTTATTGAGCGCGCAGACCTTGAGCTGACGGCCGAAGCTCTTCCAGAACTTCTCGTATTCCTCCCGCTCGTCGGAAAGCATCTTCTCAAGCTCCGTCTTAATCTTCTTTTCCAGTCTCTCTCTGATGAGCTTTAACTGCCGGTCATGCTGCAGAAGCTCTCTGGAGATGTTTAAGGAAAGGTCGGGAGAATCCACCACGCCCTTTACGAAGTTGAAATACTCCGGCAGAAGATCGGTGCAGTGGTCCATGATCATCACGCCGGACGAATAGAGCTGGAGGCCGGGTTTGTAATCCTCGGTGAAGTAGTTCTCCGGCATCTTTCCGGGAATGAAGAGAAGGGCCTTATAGGTCACATTTCCTTCCACGGATACCGACAGCGTACGCTGGGGCTTTTCATAATCGAAGAAGGTGCGGGTGTAGAACTCGTCATACTCCTCCTGCTTCACATCCTGCTTTCTTCTCTGCCAGATGGGCACCATGGAGTTTAAGGTCTCCCACTCGTATACGGTCTCCCACTCGGGCTTGTCCTCGGGGCAGCCTTCCTTCTTCTGGGAGTGGGGCATCTCCATCTTCACGGGGAAGCGGATATAGTCCGAATACTTCTTCACGAGGTTCTTGACCGTGTAATTGTCAAGATACTGGGAGAATTCGCCGGCTTCCTCGCCGTCCTCCCGTACATGCATGATGATGTCGGTGCCGACAGTCTCTTTGTCACACGCTTCGATCGTATATCCTTCCGCGCCGTCGGACTCCCACTTATAGGCGTCCGCCTCGCCGTATTTCTTCGTGATCACGGTGATGTGATCCGCCACCATGAATGCGGAGTAGAAGCCCACGCCGAACTGTCCGATGAGTTCCTCGGGATCGTTCTTTTTGGATTTTTTCTTTTTCTTTCCGTCTTCGGCTTCCCCGCCTTCTTTGGCGGCTTCCATCTCCTCCCGGAATTTTCCGGTGCCGCTCTGGGCGATAACACCGAGGTTTTCCTCGAGGTCTTTCTCGTTCATGCCGATGCCGTTATCGCTGACGGTGATGGTGCGGGCGTCTTTGTCAAGTTTCAGGGTGATGGCGAAATCGCTCTTTTTCATGCCGACCTGATCGTCGGTCAGGGAAAGGAACAGGAGCTTATCGATGGCGTCCGATGCATTGGAGATGATCTCACGAAGGAAGATCTCTTTGTGAGTGTAAATTGAGTTGATCATCAGATCAAGAAGTCTTTTGGATTCTGCTTTAAACTGTTTCATTTTTTGCCTCCTTGGTAAATCTCAGGGACAGTATACCTCATTTTGTTAGCATTCGCAAGTGTTGAGTGCTAATTTTTAGGGCATAAGGAGTGTGAAACACGCAATTTTGTGAAACATCTGCGACGTTTCACAAAACCGCATGTTTCACGCTCCTTATGTCTTGTTTCACGCAAGCCAACATTTCGCGCAGCTTATGTCACGTTTCATGTGGTTTATGCTTTTTCGGTGGGACCAGTCCTGCCAGAGAACCGAGGGCGCCGGCGGCTATGGCGGCATCTCCGAGATTGAAGACGATCTTTCCGAGCGGG
>JAZUHZ010000205.1:0-3070 GCA_045642005.1 Candidatus Avilachnospira sp. | reverse complement strand
ATTGATGTTTCACACGGCTCATGTTAGTTGATGTTTCACACGGCTCATGTTAATTGATGTTTCACACGGCTCATGTTGGTTGATGTTTCACGCGGCTCATGTATAGGGGATGAACCGCCCCGGGCAGTTTCCGGTCAGTTTCTTTTCCTTATATACACTCTCGCCGGCGACGAACACTTCCATGATGCCATCCGCCAGTTCCCGGGAATTCCGGAAATCCGCCCGCGGCATGACCGTCTCCGGATCGAACAGCACAAGGTCCGCGTCGAAGCCCTCCTTCAGGTATCCCTTGCCCGGAATCCCCATGAAATCGGCCGCGGCACCGGTCATCTTCCGGATCATCTTCTCGAGCGGCATGATCTTTTTCTCCCGCACATACTCGGAAAGAAGCAGCGGGAACGTGCCGAAGGAACGGGGATGCACGGCATTATTCTCTCCGATATTATAGGAATCCGTTCCGATCACGGCGTTGTCGTCCAGAAGGATCCGCGTAAGATCCTCCTCGCTCATGGCAAAATACGCCGCCTGCCCGGCCACGCCGTTTGCCACGCAGAGGTCGAAATACACCTCGAATTCATCCTGCCCGAGCTCCCGGGCGTATTCGCCGATGGTCTTATTCACCGCATCGGGCGTCGCCGGCGCATTGCAGATGAGGATGTGGTCAAATCCGCCGCAGTTCTGATACCGGCCCTCTTTCCAGGATAGAATGGCCTCCTTCATCTCTTTCCGCACGGCGGGATCCCGAAGCAACACGGCCATTTTCTCCGGCCCGTTCTCAAAAAACTCCTTCGGAAGGCAGATATTGATATAATTTCCGGTCGCAAGATACGGATACACGTCCGTGTAGACAAACATGCCGCGCGCTCTTGCATCGCGGATCATCTGAAGCGTTTTCTCCGTTTTTCCCCAGTTTTCTTTTCCGCAGGACTTATGATGCGCCAGATTCAGACGGCATCCGGCGCTTTCCGCCGTACGGATGGCCTCCGCCACCGCCTCCTCAAAGAAACCGGCTTCGTTCCGAAGATGCACGGAATAATATCCGTCGTACTCGGCCACCACCTTGCAGAGCTCCGTAAGCTCATGCTCATCGGCATAGCAGCCGGGCGTGTAGATCAGGCCGGAGCTGAGGCCCCGGGAACCGTGCTCCATGGTCTCGCGGAGAAGGTCCTTCATCTGCTCAAGTTCCTCTTCCGTCGCCTGGCGGTTGGCAAGCCCCATCACGGCCGTGCGGAGGATCCCATGGCCGGTGAGCGTCACATAGTTATAGGCGCATTTTCTGGTTTCCGCATAGGCGCGCCAGTTCTCGAGCGAGGTAAAGGAATCAAAAACATCCCGGAACCCGCAGTCGGGCTGGTTTAAGTATTCCTCCTTCAGAGAGCGGATGATGGCCTGCTTTTCCGGATCCTTTGAGGTCGGGAAAAAGCTCTCGCCGCAGTTGCCGCAGGACACGGTGGTAATTCCCTGGGAAAGCTTGGAGTAGGTGGAGGCTTCGTTGCCGAGGGTCTCGTCCTCGTGACAGTGGGCATCGATAAAACCGGGGGCCAGCGCGAGTCCGCGGGCGTCGATGATACGGGCGGCAGGAGCATCTGACAGATCTGCGGGGGTGGCTGTGACGGGATTCATCACAATTTTTGCGTCTTTTACCGCCAGACTTCCAAGGTACGGCGCGCTGCCCGTACCGTCAATGATTCTTGCATTTTTAATCAGAAGATCAAACATAGTTTCACACTTTCTATCCGTTTCACGATTCCTGGCCATATGGTTCGATCTGTGCCTGCAGGCTGATTGGCCCAGGGGTGCTGAATCGTTTTCTGTATCTTTTTGAGCCACGACACACTATAGCGCATTTCCGTCACGATAACAAGAGGAACCCGAAGGAACGGCTTCCGGTCTCCCTTGTGGGAAAAAGGAAAGTATGCTATGATATAAGAGTTATATTATATCCGCGCGGGTGCGGGAAAAAGGCGCAGGCGCGGTTCGGATCATAAGAAACAGAATACCACCTTTTACGGTCACGGAGGTTTACAGGATGAATAAAAGAGGAAGAAAACGGGTCACTGCCTGTCTGCTTTCGGTACTGATGGCACTGAATGCCGTACCGATGACGGCCTTTGCCCAGGAAGCACCGAGGGAGATTCCCGAAGACAGGATCGAGGAGGAAAGCCTTCTTGACGGAATGTTCTATTTCGCGTCTTCCGGCGTGGAGATCAGTGAGAATGATCCCGACAGCTACCGTCTGTATGTGCGCAGAGCCGGTGACGGCAGCGGGGAGGCTTCTGTCCGTGTCACGATGCTGGATGTCAACGCGCGTTACGGAAAAGATTATACGGTAACGGCGGAAGGCGACAGTCTTCTGCACAGCAGCGTGGAAAATAAAAAGAAAAGCTCCTCGATTGAAGAATACATGATCGAAAACGCCGATGCGGCGGAGGAGTACAACTACTCGGACGCCATCGTTGACGGTACGATCACCGCAGAAGATCAGATGACGGATGAGGAAGTGGAAAACTTTGAGTTTACGGAAGAGGAAAAGGAAGACCTCCAAAACACCGTAAACGAAGTGGCCGAAGCCCTTTATAACGGCGGCAGGGAGACCATTCCGGAAACAGAAGAGGTCGTTGAAAACGCCGCGGCAGAGTCTGAAGAGGTCATCGTTGTTGAAAATGCCGCGGAAGAGGCCGGGGAGATCCTCCAGGCGCCCGCCGCAGTCGAAGAAAGTGCCGAAGCGGAGGAAGCCGCTGCCATAGAATCCGTCATGACAGCAGAAAGCTTTGGAGAGGAAGCCCTGCCCGCGGAAGAAACCGCCGACGAGCCGGAGGAAGTTCCGGAAGCCGAAGACGAAGACTTGCCCGGGGAACCGGCCGCACCGGAAATCCTTCCGGAAGAAATCCCGGTTTCCGCGGTCACCGAAGATCCTGAAATCTCCGAAGCAGCGGAAGAAACAGACCCCGCCGCAGCCACCGGGGAAATCGAAAACATTGAAAATATGGAAGTCATCGGCGAGCCCGGCGAAGTCGCGGAAATCGCAGACGTCGCGGAGCCCGTAGATCCCGTTCTTACGGGAGCCGGC
>JAZUHZ010000204.1:0-4861 GCA_045642005.1 Candidatus Avilachnospira sp. | reverse complement strand
GAAAAAGAACACGCACAGAAGGAACGCCAGGAATATGCACAGACCGACATATTCAATGGGTTTCATCTTTTTTCTGGATTCCACAGTTTCCTGAACGGTTTCAGGAGTCTTCTTTTCTTCCATAATTTTTCCCTCTCTTTTATTTTATAAGATTTATTTACTTTCTGTGAAGGTAGGTATCGGCCATCGTTTTACCGTAGGCCCGGATCTCGGGTGAACCCACATAGTCAAGCGGGATCTCAGTCTGCCGCTCCCGGAAGATCACAATCTCGCATTCGGGGAGATGGTTCCGGAGCGCATACGCAAGCGGAACTCCGTTCTCGAAGATCTCAAGCGCGTGGGAATTGCCGCATACGAAATTGAGCCCCAGTTCCTCAGCCTTTTTGATGAGCTCATGTCCGGGATAGACGCGGCTGATGGAAGCAACGACAGTGTCCACGCCGGGGTTGTCCCGGTAAAGCTTTTCCAGCTGTTCCGGCGTAAAGCCGCAGTGCGGATGGATGTGGATGATCCTCGTGACGGGATTTTCACGCTTCCCCACAAGGATTCTCGCGCCGGCGGCCACCGCGGTTTCCTCGATCCCGTCGCAGCCCCGCTCTTTGCGCTCAACGCTGAGCATGTACCGGTCCATTGGCGCATCGATCAGACGCTCCAGGCGATCCAGAAGATCACCGACGGTCTTTACCTCCGGCAGCGCATCGCCGACGTTGACGACATTTCCGGGGATCCCGCCATAGTTGACATCAGTAAAGAAAGGCTTGTGGCCATGCAGGTAGGGGATACCGGGATGAGTCCCGTGGAGTGCCTCGTGAAGCTCAAAAAAGGCAAGATCATACAGGCCAAGGTAGGTCTTCATCAGAACCCCGCCGGAGTTTGCGGCATCGCAGGCGGGATGGTGCGAAATGATCGCATCCACGCCGGTCGCGGCAGCCAGTTCGATGACACTTTCCGTCAGCGTCATGCACACGGCGATCTTTCTGACCTCTTTCTCGGGATTGCCCCATACAAGGCCCGGAATCTCCGTGCAGCTCTTCCCCGGAATGTTGGAGGACTTTGTCACCACAAAACGGTTTTTTCCGGAAGACCAGTCCGAAGGATCCTTGACGCACCTGCCGTTTGTCAGATCGTCCAGCGCCTCGAGAACATCTTTTACCTTTGCCATAAGCTTCTATCTCCATTTATACGGGATCATGATCCGCGCATCTATATATTCAAGTTAGTTTACCATGCCCCAATGTGAAATGCAAGAAAAGATTTGCTTTATTGACATCACAGAGCCTTTTTGATAGAATTCGAAAAAGTTACTACTATATTGATCATACCCATTTAATGGAGGTTTTTAGAAATGAAAGTCGTGATTGTTGGCGGCGGCTGGGCCGGTTGTGGTGCCGCGATTGCCGCAAAAAACGCAGGGGCCGAGGAAGTAGTGCTCCTTGAACGCACAGACATGCTGTTAGGGACCGGACTGGTCGGCGGCATCATGCGCAATAACGGACGTTTCACTGCCACCGAAGAAATGATCGCCATGGGCGGCAGCGAGATTTTTGAAACTATCGACGCAAACTGCCGGCACAAAAATATCCGTTTCCCCGGCCATGAACACGCGAGCCTCTACGACATCTCCCTGATCGAGCCCGCGATCCGGAACCTTGTCCTTTCTAAGGGTATTGAGGTCCGTCTGCAGGCACGCATGAAAGATGTGAAAAAAGACGGCGATAAGATCACCGCAGTGATCCTCACCGACGATACCGAAGTGACCGGAGACGTGTTCCTCGACTGCACCGGAAGCGCCGGTCCCATGAATAACTGTACAAAATACGGCAACGGCTGCGCCATGTGCGTACTGCGCTGCCCTTCCTTCGGCGGTCGTGTCTCCCTTGTCGGGCAGGCAGGAATTCCCGAAAAGATGGGAAAAAAGGCCGACGGTTCCATCGGCGCCATGAGCGGCTCCTGCAAGCTGTTCAAGGAGTCTCTGTCTCAGGAGATCATCGATATGCTCAATGAGACCGGTGTTGCCGTAATCCCCATCCCGGAAAAACTCAGAAAGGGCGAAGGTGTTCTGGCCACCAAGGCCTGCCAGCAGTATGCGCTGAAGGAATTTGCCGAGAACATCATTCTCTTAGATACCGGTCATGCGAAGCTCATGACCCCGTACTATCCTCTTGCAATGCTGCACCAGATCCCCGGCTTTGAAAATGCCCGCTATGAGGATCCCTATGCCGGTGGCAAGGGCAACTCCATGCGGTACATGGCGCTGGCACCCCGCACCAATGATCTTAAAGTCAAAGGCCTTGCAAACGTCTTCTGCGGCGGTGAGAAGGCCGGGCTCCTGGTAGGGCATACCGAGGCCATCGTCACCGGTACACTGGCCGGCTATAACGCCGTGCAGTATCTCCTCGGAAAGAAAACCCTCACGCTTCCCGAAACGCTTTGCATCGGTGATGCCATCCGGTATGTCGGTGAGGCGATGGAGACTGAGGAAGGAATGACCAAGAAGTACACCTTCTCCGGTTCTGTCTATTTTAACAGAATGAAAGAACTGGATCTTTATACCACCGATCTTACCGCCATCCGGGCGAGAGTGGAAAAGGCCGGCCTTGCAGGCATTTTTGCAGCAAAGCTTTCCTGACAGGCACGGATTCGTTCCATGTTATATAAGATTCAGACATCAAGGATGTGAAACTATCCCATTCGGCTCATTTCACATCCCCCGGGGAATAGCGAGGGATGTGAAATTGGACAAAAACGGATGTTTCACATCCCCGTCAATTCGGGCAGGGATGTGAAATCGACCAGATACGGCCGATTCACATCCTTTTTTTTGAGTTTTTCTCGAAAAAGGGATGTGAAATCGACCAGATACGGCCGATTCACATCCTTTTTTTTGAGTTTTTCTCGAAAAAAGGATGTGAAAGTCCAGTTTTTCGGCTGTTTCCCCTCCTTTTTCCCGAAAAAGCGTCTGAAAAAGGAGGGGAAAACGTGGGAATACAACATTTTCCCATCCTTCGCTTTCAGAGTGAGAGGGGAAATGAAGGAAATACAGCAGTTTCCCATCCTCCATAACTGACTGACTGCAACGAAGGGAAGTGACATGGGACCTTATTTCTGAAGAAGCCTCGTGAAACCGGAATTATCTGCTGGACTATTCGGGGAAACCGTGATATAATCCGATTTACTGCAGCAGTATCGAAGTGGTCATAACGGGGCTGACTCGAAATCAGTTTGGGCGCAAGTCCACGGGGGTTCGAATCCCTCCTGCTGCGTGAAACGGGCGGCCTTTGGGCCGCCTGTTTTTTCAGAAGGAAATCACGCGTTTGCCGCAGCAGACAGAGACTTCCCGAATAAAAGTGTAATGAACTACTTGGAGGTACAGGATATGCTTCTTGCAATGGAAACCTACCGGCCGTGGCAGTATTACGGCCTTTCGGACGGACTCAAAATGATCAGAGAGGCAGGCTTCACTGCCGTTGACTTCTCTTTCTACTGGGATGCCGCAAAAGCTTTTCTCGGAGACGACTACATTGAGCGGGCGTATGAGATCAAAGAGGCCCTCGAAAAAAACGGACTTACCTGCCATCAGGCGCACGCACCGTTCTCGCTCACCTATGACTGTAAGCTTGATGACTCCTGCTTTGATTTCCTCTCGGTAAAGCGCTCCATCGAAGCCTGCGGGATCATCGGCATCGATCACATCGTAGTACACGGAATTCCCACGCCCGTTCCGGCTGCTTCGTACCTCAACATGGAATATAATCTCGCTTACTACCGGAGCCTGGAGCCCCTGTGCGAAAAATACGGAGTGAAGATCGCCATTGAAAACCTTTCCGGCTCCTTCACCTACCCCGATCTTCTGAATGAGATCCTCCGGAAACTCGACAGCCCGTGGTTCACGGCCCTCGTGGACATCGGTCACGCCTGGCTCCGCGCCGGCATCCAGCCCGGGAATTTCATCCGGCAGCTTGACCCCGGGATCCTCGGCGGACTCCATGTGCATGACAATCACGGACCCGAGTGCCATAAGGACGAGCACCTGGCCCCGTACATGGGAACCATTGACTATGACGATTTCCTCCGGGCGCTGAAAGAAACCGGATATCAGGGGGACATGACAATGGAATGCGTGCAGTTCCTGGATTTCTACGCCAAAGAGGGACTCCTCAAAGAAGCGCTCGTCTTTGAAAAGGCAATCGGGGAGAAACTCATCGAAAAATTCGAAGCAATGTAATATATCCGGAGTTACCTGCTCTTTATGATGCCACTTGGCTTTCTTCAATAGTGGACAAGGGCCTGTTTTCAGGCTCTTGTCCACTATTTTTCTTCGATTTTTCAGCGAGAAAGAGTGGACAAAGGCTTGCAAACCCCGATTTGCCCACTCTTTCGTGTGATAAAAAGCCGAAAAAGGAGTGGACAAACGGCAGAATTCTTGCGTTTGTCCACTATGCGCTTTTTGCTGTCTTTCGAAGAAGAGTGGACAAATTCCTTATTAAGCCGTGTTGTCCACTATCCCGCGAAGAAACAAATTGTTAAAGAAAAAGGACTATTTGTTTTCTTCAAAATTTTCAACTTGTTCCATAACTTTTCGGAATACTTCCGGACTATACTGAGGAGGATAACCATTCTTGATCAGGCAAAAATGATCCGGAGTTGCGCGCCTTGCGAAGAATATCGCGGCATTTGAAAAGGATCGCGTCCAAATTGATTGTATCTTCAGTTTTCTTCTTTGCCATGATTTTATCCGTCCCTTTATTACTTATTGGATGTATCCTGTGAACCCCATTCATTCGAGATGGCAGACCACTTTTTATTAAACTCAAGATGCTCAATGATTGCCGCCATAAACGGTTCTTTCAAAAATGATTCT
>JAZUHZ010000203.1:0-13231 GCA_045642005.1 Candidatus Avilachnospira sp. | reverse complement strand
CCGCTTGGCCTCCGACTTGTGCAAGTGAGCTGTAACGGATCTCGCCGTTCAGGAACTCGTTATGCTTCTCGAAGTTCGGAGCCTTGGAGTCAAGGGTGAACTTATTCTCGGCAAGCGGATTGAAGCGGAAGTTGTACCAGTAACCGCACTCAACTGCGAGCTTCTCTTCTTCCTGTGCCTTGCCCATACCCTTACGGATACCGTGGTTGATGCAGGGAGCGTAAGCGATAACAAGTGAAGGTCCGGGATAAGCCTCTGCCTCTGCAAGAGCCTTAACAGCCTGAGCCATATCAGCGCCCATAGCGATCTGAGCTACATATACATAGCCATAGGACATAGCCATGGAAGCAAGATCTTTCTTCTTCACTTCCTTGCCGCCTGCTGCGAACTGTGCAACAGCGCCGGGCTGAGTAGCCTTAGAGGACTGTCCGCCGGTATTGGAGTAAACTTCGGTATCGAATACCATGATGTTGACATCCTTCTTGGAAGCGATTACATGGTCGAGTCCGCCGTAGCCGATATCATAAGCCCAGCCGTCACCGCCGAATACCCAGTTCGACTTCTTGGAAAGGTAATCCTTGTAGGAAAGGATCTCCTTAGCGGTAGCACAGTCATCCTTGGCAGCGTGCTCCGTAAGAGCTGCGATCAGAGCCTCGGTAGCGGCGCCGTTTGTCTTGCCGTCATTGTAGGTAGCAAGCCACTCTGCTGCTGCAGCCTTTACTGCCTCGTCCTTACCGTTCTCGGCAACCTTCTCCAGTTTTGCTTTCATTCTGCTTCTGAGTGCATCCTGTGCAAGGAACATACCGAAGCCGAACTCTGCGTTATCCTCGAAGAGGGAGTTGCACCATGCGGGACCCTGGCCCTTGGCATTTACGGTGTAAGGAGTGGACGGTGATGAGTTGCCCCAGATGGAGGAGCATCCGGTAGCGTTGGCAATATACATTCTCTCGCCGAAGAGCTGAGTGATGAGTTTTGCATAAGGAGTCTCGCCGCAGCCTGCGCATGCGCCTGAGAACTCGAAGAGCGGAGTCTTGAACTGGCTGCCCTTAACGGTCTCGGGTTTGAACTTGGCAACAACGTCTTCCTTCTCGGGGATGGTAACTGCAAAGTCGAAGCCTTCCTGCTGGAAGAGAGCCTCATCCTTCGGAACCATCTTGAGGGTCTCAGCCTTCTTGTTTCCGAGACATACGTTTGCGCATGCGCCGCAGCCGGTGCAGTCAAGAGCGGAAACAGTGATGGCGAACTTCTTTCCGGGCATACCGGTAAGATCCTTTACTGCGAACGGAGCCTTTGCAGCCTCTTCCTCGGTAAGAGCTACCGGACGGATGGCAGCGTGCGGGCAGACCATAGCGCAGAAGTTGCACTCGATGCAGGCATCGGGATTCCACTTCGGAACGTTCACAGCAATGCCTCTCTTCTCGAAGGCAGCAGCGCCGGAGGGTGTGGAACCGTCAGCATAGGCAAGGAATGCGGAAACAGGCAGGTTCTTTCCTTCCTGAGCGTTTACCTTGGACTGGATATCGTTGACGAAAGCAACAACGTCTTTTCTTGCGCCGGTAGCTTCCGGATAGTCAAGTCCTTCGTCAGCTGCGCTCTTCCAGGACTCGGGGACGTTAACCTTAACAACGTTCTGTGCGCCTGCATCGATAGCAGCCCAGTTGGTCTTAACAACCTCTTCGCCCTTGCGGCCGTAGGTCTTCTGTGCAGCTTCCTTCATGTAGCCGATTGCCTCTTCCTCGGGGATGATGCCGGTTAGCTTGAAGAATGCGGACTGAAGAATGGTGTTGGTACGTGTCGGGCCCATGCCGGTCTCAATACCAAGCTTGACAGCATCGATGGTATAGAACTGGATGTCGTTGTCAGCGATGTACTTCTTTACCTGGCCGGGAAGCTCTTTCTCAAGCTCTTCTGCGTTCCAGGGGCAGTTAAGAAGGAAGGTACCGCCCGGAACAACTTCCTGAACCATGTTGTACTTTCTGATGTACTCAGGCTTGTGGCAGGCTACGAAGTTGGCGGTGGAGATCAGATAGGTTGACTTGATCGGGTTCTTACCGAAGCGGAGGTGAGACATGGTCACGCCGCCGGACTTCTTGGAATCATAATCAAAGTAAGCCTGAGAATACATATCGGTGTGGTCGCCGATGATCTTGCAGGAGTTCTTGTTGGCACCTACGGTACCGTCAGCACCGATACCCCAGAACTTGCAGTTGGTGGTTCCTTCGGGAGTGGTAACAAGAGCCGGACCGAGATCAAGGCTCAGGTTGGTAACGTCATCCACGATACCGATGGTGAATTTCTTCTTGGTTTCGTTCTCGAATACAGCAACGATCTGGTTCGGAGCGGTGTCCTTGGAACCGAGGCCGTAACGTCCGGAGAATACGGGGATGTTATTGAATTTGGTGTCCTTGAGAGCAGCCACAACATCGAGGTAAAGGGGCTCGCCGAGAGCGCCGGGCTCTTTGGTTCTGTCGAGAACTTCGATTCTCTTTACGGTGTCGGGGATTGCTGCAACGAAAGCATCTGCTGCGAAAGGCCTGTAGAGACGAACCTTGATCACACCAACCTTCTTGCCCTGAGCAAGAAGATAGTCGATGGTCTCTTCGATGGTCTCGTTTACGGAACCCATAGCGATGATGACAACTTCTGCATCGGCCGCGCCGTAGTAGTTGAAGAGCTTGTAATCAGTACCGGTCTTCTCGTTGATCTTGTCCATGTAGTCCTGAACGATGGCGGGAAGTGCCTCGTAGTAACCGTTGCAGGCCTCACGTGCCTGGAAGAAGATGTCGGGGTTCTGAGCGGAACCGCGCTCGCAGGGATGGTTCGGATTGAGGGCATGATCACGGAAAGCCTGAACAGCGTCCATGTCCACAAGATCCTTGAGATCGTCATAATCCCAGGCCTCGATCTTCTGAATCTCGTGAGAGGTTCTGAAACCGTCGAAGAAGTTGATGAACGGAACCTTGCCCTTGATAGCGGAAAGGTGAGCTACGGGAGTAAGGTCCATAACTTCCTGTACAGAAGAACCGCAGAGCATTGCGCAGCCGGTCTGACGGCATGCGTAAACGTCGGAGTGGTCACCGAAAATGGAAAGAGCGTGTGAAGCAACTGCACGTGCAGATACATCAAATACGCCGGGAAGCTGCTCACCGGCAATCTTGTAAAGATTGGGGATCATAAGAAGAAGTCCCTGGGATGCGGTGTAGGTGGTAGTCAGAGCACCTGCGGAAAGCATACCGTGAACTGCGCCTGCAGCACCTGCTTCAGACTGCATCTCTGTGATCTGAACAGGGGTACCGAAAATATTCTCTCTGCCTTCAGTTGCCCACTCGTCTGTATGCTCAGGCATAACGGATGAGGGAGTGATGGGGAACATAGCTGCAACTTCAGTGAACGCATAGGAAGCGTGAGCCGCGGCCTGGTTTCCGTCCATGGTGATCATTTTTCTCTTGACCATTGGAAAATTTCCTCCTGCTTAAATATGATAAAATAAAAAACATGATCTGTACTTTGTGAAAGGCGCATAAAAAAACGCCATCTTTCCACATTTGCAACCATTATAGCAAGTTGTTGCAATGAAAACAACCTTGTATGTGAAAAGATAGTGTTTCTTTTATCAAACAGTTGTCCGGAAAACTCCGGTTTTGCGGTAAAAAACCTCTTTTTTGTCCAGAAGCTCCCCGATTCTCAGAAGGTACTGGGAAAGATCCTTGATATTTTCCATCCGGTCATACTCTTCGGAGAGAAGCCTTGTGGTGGATCCGGCACCGAAGCCGAGAACGGTCTGTTTTCCCTCCATCATGATGATATTGTAAAGGCTCTCCTTCCCTGCTCTCGCATAGCCGATGTTTTCCTGATTTCCGGCCATGTTTTTCTGACGGTACAGATAATACGGTTCCATGCCCATCCGCCGGGCAGATTCCGCTCCCATCGCGGTCATCTCCTCCGCTTCTTTTCCTTCCGCCCGCTGGTACTCCTTCCAGGGATCGTGGTCGGTGGAAAGCCGTGCTGCCCGTTTTACAGCCAGCGCGTGAACCGTCAGGTTGTCCGGGGAAAGCTTCTCCACCTCGGAAAGGGTAACTGCCACATCCTCTTTGGTTTCTCCGGGAAGGCCCATGATGAGATCCATGTTGATATTGGAAAAGCCCATGCTCCGCGCCAGGGAAAAGGCGTCTATTGTCTCCTTCACCGTATGCCGCCGGCCGATCAGGTCAAGGGTTTTCTGATTCATCGTCTGCGGATTGATGCTGATCCGCTCAATCCCGTGGTCCTTAAGGACCGCAAGCTTTTCTCTGGTGATGCTGTCCGGCCGGCCGGATTCGCAGGTATACTCGAGAAGCCCTTTCCGTTCCACGAAACGGTCGATCATGGTAAGAAGGCGGGAAAGTTCTTCTGCGGTAAGTGCCGTGGGGGTTCCTCCGCCGATATAGATGGTGGACGGGGTGAGTTTTTCCTGCCCGTTCATCTCTTTCGCACAGAGCACTGCGCTTTCCAGTTCCTTTTCCAGAGCATCAAGATATTCTCCGGTATGCTTCCCCATAACAGAAAGCGGATTGGAGGTAAAGCTGCAGTAAAGGCATCTCGTGGGACAGAACGGGATCCCGGCATAGAGGGAATATCCGTGTACGGGGAGCATGCTCACAAGACCGTTTTCCTTTTCCGCGATAAAGAGCATGAGCTTTGCTTTTTCATCGCTCACAAGATACCGTTCTTTGATGGCACGAAAAGCCTCCGGAACGGAAAGGCCTTCCTCCCGCAAGAGCTTATCGGCCAGCTTTACGGGCTTGATGCCTGTCAGAGTTCCCCAGGGAAGCGTTTTCCCGGTTTCCCCGGACACCGTCTCATAAACGGCTTTCTTGATCACGGACTTCTCCTCAAAACGGACTCCCGACAGAGGAAGCGGATCGGTGATCCTGTCAATGTCTATAACAAACGAAGGAGCCTCTCCCGTCTCCTTTCCGGAAAGTTCCTCTCCGGGAAAGAAAGCGTTGAGAAGCTCTCTGATATCCTGCTCATAGGCTAAATATTTCTCGTTCTTTACGATGATCATCCTGCCGACCGTCCTATATCTATGATCCCGGGAATCTGGCGGATCTTTTCCACAAGCTTTGCCAGTTCCTCCTTGCCATGGGTGTCAAAGGTCACAATGATCGTGCCTGTTCCGTTCTTGGCCGTCTTGGAATTGAGGCTCGAGATGTCGATCTGGGCTTCGGTGAAGACACGTGAGATATCCACGACCATACCGATCCGGTTGTTGGCATAGATCCTGAGTTCCGCCGAATAGGTTTCGGTTGCGGTCTCTCCCTGCTGCCATTCCGCCTCGATCAGACGTCCGCGGTCCTCCTCGGACATATCGATCATATTGATGCAGTCCGTTCGGTGGATCGTGATGCCACGGCCTCTCGTGACAAAGCCGACAATCTCATCACCCGGCACCGGGTTGCAGCAGTGGGCAAACCGCACCGCCACATCGTGGATGCCGTGAACGACGATCCCGCTGGTCTTTTTCGTCCGGACAGGACGGTCGTCATAGGTTTTCTCCGCAGCCCTGAGGATGTCCTCATCCGTCAGGTTCTTCTGATCAAGAGAACGCTTTGTCTCGAGGAGTTTTCCGACAACCTGGCTCTCCCTGAGCGCCCCGTGGCCGATGGCTGCGAGCGCCGTATCCCAGTCGCGGAACGCGTAGCGCTTCAGCACACCCTCGATATATTCGGGCTTTGTGATCTCGGAGGGAGCAATGGATTTGGCCTTGCAGTAGGCGGTAAACGCCTCCCGGCCGCGGGCGATGTTCTCCTCCCTCTTCTCCGTTTTGAACCAGGCGTTGATCTTGTTTCTGGTATGGGCGCTCTTGACGATCTTGAGCCAGTCTAACGAAGGTCCTTTCGCATTCTGCGAAGTGATGACCTCGATACGGTCACCGTTCTTAATCTCATAATCGATCGGCACCAGCCGCCCGTTGACGCGGGCACCCACCATCTTGTTGCCGACGGCAGTATGCACACTGTAGGCAAAGTCGATCGGTGTGGATCCCAGAGGAAGAGATTTCACCTCTCCGGTCGGTGTGAAACAGTAGACCTCGTCAGTCATCAGATCGAGATCCGTCTTGACGCTGTCCAGAAATTCCTTGTTGGACTCAGATTCCTTATTGAGCTCAAGCACCTGCCGGAGCCAGTTCATCCGGTCCGTCTCGGCGGCATCGGCCACCTTAGAAGACCCTTTTTCCTTATAATTCCAGTGGGCGGCGATACCGAATTCGGCGATCCGGTGCATCTCAAATGTACGGATCTGCACCTCAAACGGCGTACCGTCCCGTCCCATCAGCGTGGTATGCAGGGACTGGTACATGTTGGCCTTCGGCATGGCAATGTAGTCCTTAAAGCGCCCCGGGATGGGCTTATACATTTCGTGAATAAGTCCGTGCGCCGCATAGCACTCCTTCACGCTGTCCACAAGGATCCGGACGGCAACCAGGTCATAGATCTCTTCGAGATTCCGCTGCTGCTTGATCATCTTCTTGTAGATGGAATAGAAATGCTTGACTCTTCCGACCACGGTGGCCTTGATCCCGGCTTCCCGAAGATGCCGTGAGATTTCCCGGCCGATGGCAAGAATCAACGCATCTCTCTCCTCTCGCTTTAAGGAGATCTTCTCTTTCAGCTCGTCATAAACCGCAGGCTCCAGGTATTTAAGCGACAGATCGTCGAGCTCAACTTTCATCTTGCTGATACCGAGACGGTCCGCGATCGGGGAATAGATATCGAGGGTCTCTCTGGATTTCTCGATCTGTTTCTCTCTGGACTGATACTGAAGTGTCCGGAGATTATGCAGACGGTCTGCCAGCTTGATAATGATCACGCGGATGTCCTTTGCCATGGCAATGAACATCTTCCGGAGATTCTCCGCCTGCTGCTCGATCTTGGAAAGATCGTAATTTAAATTTGTCAGCTTGGTGACACCGTCCACAAGTTCTGCGATTTCCGGACTGAATTCCGCTTCCAGTTCCGCGAGGGTCGCTCCGGTATCCTCCACCACATCGTGAAGGAGGGCCGCCGAGATCGTGGCACGGTCCATATCCATGCCGGCCAGGATGATGGCCACACAGAACGGATGAATGATATACGGTTCCCCGGATTTCCGGAGCTGGCCGGCGTGATACTTTTCCGCGTATTCCGCCGCTTTCACGATGACAGACACATCCATTCCGGGATGGTTCTGCTCCAGAATATCCAGAAGTTCTTTTTTCAGTTCCTCCGGGGTAGCTCCCGAGCGGGTTTCAATCAGGGGCCGGAAAGAATCATTGATCAGGAGAAGCGGTGCATCGCCCGGTTTCTGATCTCTGGCATCAGGAACAATGTCGGTCATGATCCCGGCGTTCTTCTGCTCTTCCTGTATTGTTCTGTGGGGTTCTGATTCTTTCATAACTGTACGAAAATGATATGATTATGCCTTCGGTTTATAGGAACTCTTCATCGTTACGATACGGTTGAATACCGGCTCGCCTTCTTTGGAATCCTTGCAGTCCACATTGAAGAATCCGTTTCTGACAAACTGGAAGCTGTCATACGGCTTTGCCTCTTTGAGAGAAGCCTCCAGCTTGCAGTGGGTGAGGACTGTCCTGGAATTCGGATTGAGGTTCAGCGTGCCGTCAGCATTGAGCTTTCCTTTCTCCTCGTCCACCAGGTTCTCATAGAGACGTACGGTGGCATCATAGCAGTCCTCCGCATTGACCCAGTGGATCGTTCCCTTGACTTTTCTGGTCTCCTGACCGGACTTCTGTGAGGGATCATAGGTGGCATGGATCACGGTGATATTTCCGTCCGCGTCTTTCTCGCATCCGGTACAGGTCGCATAGTAGGCGCCCATCAGACGTACCTCATTGCCGGGGAACATACGGAAATACTTGTGAGCCGGTACTTCCATGAAATCATCTCTTTCGATATAAAGGTTTCTGCCGAATTTCACCTTCCTGGTTCCCATCTCGGGTACCTCGAGGTTTAACGGGATCTCCACCTCTTCACTCTCCCCTTCCGGGTAGTTGTCGATCACGAGTTTCACGGGATCAAGAACTGCCATAAGACGGGGAGTCTTAAGCTTTAAGTCATCGCGGATGCAGAACTCCAGAAGATCGAGGTCGCAGGAGGAATCCGCCTTGGAAAGGCCGGTGATCTCCACGAATTTCTTTAAGGATTCCGGCGTGTAGCCGCGGCGCCGTAAGGCAGCGATAGTCACAAGTCTCGGATCATCCCAGCCGTCCACGATGCCGTCCTCTACGAGTTTCTTGATATACCGCTTTCCAGTCACGACGTTCGTGAGATACATCTTGGCAAATTCGATCTGGCGGGGCGGATTCTTATACTCGCACTCGGTCACCACCCAGTTGTAAAGCGGGCGGTGTGCCTCAAACTCCAGGGTACAGCAGGAATGAGTAATGCCTTCGATGGCATCCTCAATGGGATGGGCATAATCATAAAGCGGATAAATGCACCACTTGTCCCCGGTATTGTGATGGGTAAGGCGTGCAATCCGGTAGATGACCGGGTCACGCATATTGATGTTGCCGGCTGCCATGTCGATCCGGGCGCGGAGCACTTTGGATCCGTCCTCGAACTCTCCGGCTTTCATCCGCTCAAAGAGATCCAGGTTCTCCTCGATGCTTCTCTCCCGTCCGGGGTCTTCGGTGCCGGGCGTGGTGAAGTCGCCCCGGGTGGCGGTGATCTCCTCTGCACTCAGATCGGAGACATAAGCCTTTCCCTTTTTGATCAGGAAAACAGCCTTCTCATACATCTCGTCAAAATAGTCCGAGGCAAAGAAAAGACGGTCTTCAAAATCAGCGCCGAGCCATTTGACATCGGCGATAATGGACTGCACAAACTCTGTCTTCTCCTTCATGGGGTTGGTATCGTCAAAACGGAGATTGAATTTGCCGCCGTATTCTTTCGCAAGTCCGTAGTTGGTAAGGATTGCTTTTGCATGGCCGATATGAAGATACCCGTTGGGTTCCGGAGGGAAACGGGTATGTACTTCGGTATAAACGCCCTCTTCGAGATCCTTGTCGATCTCACGCTCGATAAAGTTCTTTGTTTTCACTTCTTCTGCCATAACTGTTCCCCTTTTTATGTGAAATGTTTTCTGAAATTACTTCTGATAAGTCCCGCGGTGTATAAAGAACCGAAGGCCACGACCGGAAGGCCCTTTTTACGGGCGGTCCGGATCGCCGAAATGATGGTCTCCTCCGTCGGTTTTCCGGAATCCAGAGCTTCTGCCCCATGCCCCGCGCGCTGAAGCTCCCCGGCAAGTTCCGCCGCCGGTAAAGCTCTCGGTGAATCCGGTGTCACGGTAACATAGTACTCCCCGTACGGGGCAATCGTCCGGAGCACGGTGCGGTAATCCTTATCCCGGAGCATCCCGATAAGGAATGTTACCTTTTCCCCGGGCAGGTACTCCCGCAGGGCCTCCGCAAGCGCCTCCGCGCACTGGGGATTATGTCCTCCGTCGAGGATAAATACGGGATCCCGCGAAAGGACCTCAAAGCGGGCCGGCCAGGTGACCAGGGAAAGCCCCCGCTCCACCGCTTCATCGCTTATGTTCCATCCTCTTTTCTTAAGCACCCGGATCACGGAAAGAACGACTCTCGTATTCACAAGCTGATGCTTCCCGAGAAGAGAAAGGCGGTATTCTCTGCCGTCCCAGGTAAACTTCTGGCCGGAGAGATCTGCTTCCCCGGGTACTGTCACCAGATCCTTCGCATAGTGCAGCGGACACCCTTCCCTGCGGCATTTTTCCTCGATCACCGCCGTCACCGACGGCAGGTTTTCGTACACCACCACGTCCGATCCCGGTTTGATGATCCCGGCCTTTGTCGCCGCGATCTTTTCCACCGTATCTCCGAGGTATTCCGTATGATCGAGGCCGATATTCGTAATGACGGCCACCTCCGGCGGGAGGATCACGTTCGTGCTGTCAAACTCTCCGCCCATACCGACTTCCAGGACGACAATGTCGCAGTGTTCCTCCAGAAAATACAGCATACCGACCGCCGTGATCAGTTCAAAATGCGTGGGATGCTCCTCCATGGCCTCGGCCGCTTCGGCGACGATCCCTGTGAGACGCCCGAGCGCCTCATCGCGGATATTCTCTCCCGCAACCTGAATCCGCTCTGAAAACTCCTCAATAAAGGGACTCGGATAAAGACCGGTCTTATATCCCGCCTCCCGGAGGATCCGCTCGATCATGGCACAGGTGGAACCTTTACCGTTGGTGCCGGCCACATGGACAAAGCGAAGATGATCCTGCGGGTTCCCGACTCTCCGAAGGAGCTCCCGGGTACGCTGAAGGCCCAGCTTCATAGCCGACCACGAATGATGATTCAGATATTCAACTGCCTCTTTCGCGTTCATAACCGCCTCTGCTTAAAATACTGATAACTTGTGATTTTAGCACAGTTTTTCCCACTTCGCAATGTGAAAGTTGCACATGGTTCAGGGCTCACAGGGCTTTTTTCCTTCCGCAAGTTCCACTACGGAAAGCTCCCGGCCGCTGACCGTAAAGCGGACATCGTAATGAGAGAAATAAAAGCCGTACCGGCGGGTGCCGTCCGAGTGAATGTCAAAACGGGATCTCGGGTCCTGTCCGAGGATCTTTCTGAGCGCGGCCTTCTGCTTCTCTGAAAGATCGCTGCCGGCGATCAGTCCCATGGGGTCAAGAACGGTGAGTTCCTCCCACTGTACCGTATCCACGTAGCCGCTTTTTGCTTCCGGATGGCTGTCCTCAAACGTGATATAAGGCTTAATGTCATAGACCGGTGTCCCGGAAACCATATCCGCGCCCGAAACCAATAGTTCCGTGCCCTTTTCCGTATGCTCCACGGAAAGAAGCCGGAGGGAGGAAAGGCCGAGGGAGTTCGGGCGGAACGGAGAACGGGAGGCAAATACGCCGGCCGTTTCCTTTCCCCCGAGTCTCGGCGGGCAGACGGAAGCCGCAAACCGCTCTGAGTGAGCAAGAGAAAAATCCCAGATCACCCAGATATAGTCAAAACCCTCAAGGCCTTTTACGGCCTCAGGCTGGGAATACTCGGGCTTAAGGACGATCCGGGCGGTAAGTTCCGGGACGATCCCCGCCTGACGCGGGATTCCGAATTTTTCGGGAAAATCCGTGTAGATGGTTGCAATCGGTTTGATTTCCATGACTTAATCCTCAAAGATTCGATAGAACTTTTTTCTGTTCTATGATAGAATCATTGCAGAAATTTTTCAAGAGGTCAGATATGGGATACAGTGAACTAATGATTGAGGGAAGGAACTCCGTCCTGGAGGCTCTCCGGGCCGGCCGGTCCGTCGACAGGATCTATATTCTGGACGGCGCGCATGACAACGCCCTCTCTTCTATCCTTCGGGAAGTAAAAAAACATCCGGAGACAAAGCTCTCCTTTGTCAAAAAAGAAAAACTCGACGAAATGAGCGAAACCGGGAAACATCAGGGTGTCATGGCCGTCTGCGCGGCCTTTGATTACTGCGAAGTGGAGGATATCCTCAGGAAAGCAGAGGAAAAAGGAGAGGCGCCCTTCCTCTTCATTCTGGACGGGATCGAGGATCCCCATAATCTCGGAGCCATTATCCGGACGGCCAATCTTTCGGGTGCTCACGGCGTGATCATCCGCCTGGACCGGGCGGCGGGGCTCACCGGTACCGTAATGAAGGCCTCTGCCGGTGCGCTCAATTACACGCCGGTGGCAAAAGTGACCAATATCACGGAGACCATCAAAAAGCTTAAGGAGCGCGGACTGTGGTTTGTCTGTGCCGATATGGGCGGGGAGGTCATGTATGACTTAAATCTCACGGGTCCCATCGGTCTGGTGATCGGGAACGAAGGAAGCGGCGTATCAAAGCTTGTCTCCAGAAACTGTGATATGATCGCCTCCATCCCGATGAAGGGGGATATTGATTCCCTGAATGCTTCTGTAGCAGCAGGCATCCTCGCCTACGAGATCGTCCGGCAGCGTTCCTTCCGAAAATGATTTATTCGAAAAAATACCTATGAAAAAGCAGCGCCTGCGCGCTGCTTTTTAAGTGCAACTGATTCTCTTTTCTTCGGGGATCAAAGGGTCAGCCTTCGATTTCCGCGGCAGGTTCCTCACCCTTCAGAGCCTCATAGAAGGCGGCCTTCGTCTGCTGTCTCCAGGGATTCACATAGAAGGGCTGCAGAAGACCGAGCGTCAGGATAGAAAGGAAGTCCCAGCCGATAAAGGACAGATCCAGCCAGAACAGTCTCATCTTGTTGCCCTGCATCATCTCTTTACTCTTCGAAAGCGCATCCCGGTAACTGATCTCCGGATCATCGGCGAGGATGTACTCCACCATGGCGTACTGTAAACTTTTAATCACACCCGGAACGATAAATAAAAGCAGCCAGAGATCAATATACAGATTCTTGAAAAACATGACTTTGACGGCATTGCCGTAATGTCCGCCGCTGAAATAATCAAAGACTTTTCTGACTCTTCCCTTGTCTTCGGCATTCCGGCCGCTTTCCGTAAAGAACTTCGCACCGCCCGCCTTTACAACGTTTCCGACAAAAATATTGATCAGTCCGCCAAGAAGTGCTGCGATGGCGATCACAGAAAGGATCGCAGCGAGAATCACGAGGAACTGAGGATCCGCAGCTCCCTGAGACAGTTCTGAATTCTGAACTGCCTGCGGCGTTTTGGAAGCGCTGCTCGCCGCGGCGCCCTTCGTAAAGGCTCCGACGATGAGGGCTGCAACTACTGAAGGCCAGTAATTGGCTTTCATGGATGCCTTTGCTGATTGCTTAATTTCTTTTCTATCGTACATGGTTATTCTCCTTTTCCTGCAAAAACAACTCCTGATTTCCGTTACAACCATTGATACGGGGTTTTTACAAATCGGGATAATGGAGAATTTCAGGAGCCGGCTCCGAAAACATCCCTACAGGATCTCTGAAAGTGTCTTCAAAAGCTTCGGTACATCGATCGGTTTCGCGATGTGCTCGTTCATCCCGGCCTCGAATGCCAGCTTCCGGTCTTCTTCAAATGCATTGGCGGTCATTGCCACAATGGGAATATCCCGGACAGCGGGATTTTCCATGGCGCGGATCCGTCTTGTTGCTTCATAGCCGACCATCAGAGGCATCTGGATAGCCATCAGGATCAGATCATACTGACCCGGTTCCGCTTCTTCCATCTTTTCGACGGCAATGGTGCCGTCTTCGGCGGTATCCA
>JAZUHZ010000202.1:0-4170 GCA_045642005.1 Candidatus Avilachnospira sp. | reverse complement strand
CGTCTTGTGCGGAATACAAAATCGTTCCGGTATAAGGCAATCAGATAATTTCCCTCGTTCAGAGATCTTGCCGTGATCCGGTGACGGAAATACTGAATCCCGTCTTCTTCAATGAAGGAATTCGTACTCTCTCCCTGTACTTCTTCTTCAGACGCCTGCACCAGGACCGCATTCATGGAAGCTTCGGCTGCATCATAGATGAATTCCTTCCGCATCCGGATGTTTTTATCCTCCGAGACCCAGGGCCGCCGGATCACCAGGATTCCTTCCCCGCAGGGCGCGGCATTCAGACGGTATCCGTCCTCGTTATGTTCGTCATTGTAGAAACTGATTTTCCCATCGAGCACATCCGTAAATCCGGGAACTTCCGTCGCCCGGTAATACCAATTTTCGCTTCCGGAAGAAACGGTAAACCCGTTCTTATCGGTGAGAAAGATCTCGTCAAGTCCGTTCACCAGAAGGAGCTCTTTGAGAAGCGGATTTTCGGAATAGGAAATGATTTCTTTTCCTTCCGAATTCTTAAGAGGCTTCCGGAGTCCTCCTGCCGCCTCTTCCCGATAGACATGCTCTGTGCCTTCTTTGGTCTCTGCGAGAGCGTTTTCAATGCAGAAGGCGATGAGGTTGATTCGTCTCTGATCGTGATCCTCATAATACGAATCCAGATAATCCGTATTGGTGATATGCTGGGCACGGATCTCTGTCAGCACCTCTCCGGTATTGTCGGCCGTGTCAATGGCCGAGGAGATGCATTCAAGTGTCTGGGTATAGAAGGAGGCAATGCCGATCACAAGAAGAAGGATCAGCGATATCTTGAAGCTTTTTCTTCGGAAATCCCCTCCCCGGATTCCTTTCCCGGTCAGATATTCCCCATAAGTACAGAGGATCACCATAGAGATTCCAAGAAGCGCGATGGACCAGAGAATGATCCTTGCAGATCCGGCATTAAACGCGTTCAGGTCGTTTCCGAGTTCCAGAAAATCCGAAGGATCGTTTTCCATTTCCAGAAGCGCGGAGGAATGGTCACAGAGCCAGAGCGTGCATCCGTCGGGAAGAGAAACCGATACATGATCTAATACTGCCTGATCCTCTGCAGCCGTAAATTCGGAAAGGACCTCTTCCGCCGGCTTACCTGTAAGACCATCTGTTGCCGAAAAAGTAATCATACCGTTTTCATCTGCCACAAAAAGTCGGTCCGCCTTGCAGATTTCTTTTGCTTCCCGGAGAATCTGCTCCTCTTTTCCCTCTTTCAGCATCAGAGCCACCGTTCCGGCCCGACCCGTAAGGTCGGCGGAATAGGAACCATAGAGATCCTCCAGGTTTTCATGAAACTCCGAAAGGCTGTCACCGATGCTCTTCTCAGTCCTTTCGATGGCCAGGTCCTCCATGTCCCGGTATTCCTTCTGCTGGATCCGGTAAAGAACGAGACCCGTCAAAACAAAAACCAGCACGGTGAGCGTAATATTGATCAGAAATCTTTTATTCTTAGAACTTTTCATGAGAGAAACTCCGTTTCAACGCGTACTTGCTTTCCGGAAAATGCAATTCCGAATTTCAGAATATCCTGAAAGCCTTCTTCCTTCATATCCATATCATATCTCTTATCGTCAATCTGAGTCAGTGCATCCTTTGCAAGATCGGAAAGCGCATCTCCTCGAAGATTCTTTTTCCACTTAAGCTCCATAATGATTCCGGGATACCTTTTTTCCCTCGGAAACATGCTGATATCATACCGCCCATCGCCGGATTCTCTGTTTGACCTGATCTTATACTGGTTATCCATCAACGCAATCAGACCAAGGACCAGTCCATGATAGAAACCTTCTGCTCCTGTGTCATAAAAGCTGATCGATGAATCCATGTAATCAGCAATCGCCTTCTGCAGCTTTTTATGATCATTCGCATAAAGGCTTTCCGCAATCTTATTGGCCGTCGTTCTGGTTACAGCTCCGATCTGTAAAAGATGAGACAATATCTCATTCTTATATACGGCAGCAATCTCTCTGTTGGGAACGGATACTTCACACAGGTAAGAACCGTCTGCCTGCAGTTCCTTCTCTGGTGCCTTCAAATATCCGGCTACCAGCAGCAGGCTGTAGATATTGGCCGGATCCTCTGAAAGAGACCGGTAGACAACATTCTGATCAATTCTGGCAATTACGCGTTCTCCCTGCAGCAGAGAATACAGCCTTTCTGTAATATCATCGGTAGCCGCCTTCAGAACATCTTCCAGAATTTCATTCTTTCCGGTATTTACCCAATAAGCCTGCGGAACGCATCCCTTTGAAATATAATTGATCACGGACCAGGGATTATAGATTTCTGTACTTCCGAATAAGTATCCGTCATACCAGTCCCTGAGCTCGTTTTCTTTCTCCGGTACGCCATAATATTCCAGCAGTTCTCTGACTTCCTGTTCAGTAAATCCGAAGTACCGGTCATATTCTTCATCCATCACAGAATCCACAGACAGATTATTTAACCCGCTGAAGATGCTCTCCTGTGCTATGCGAAGAATTCCTGTCAGGAATCCGTAAGTCAGATTTTTATTATCCTTAAACGCCCCAGAGAAGAAGTTTCTCATAAAACCAATGATTTCATCATAGAAATCTTTAGAATATCCTTCCTGAATCGGCGTGTCATATTCATCAATAATAATGACAGGAGCTTTTCCGTAATGCTTCGTCAGCATCTGAGAGAGCTTGGCCAGGGAAGATGTCAGATCAACTTCTGAGGCATTCCCGTTGATGATTTTCGCAAAATATGTCTTTTCATAATCAGCAATCTTTTCACTGTCGATCAGTTCCCCGTGTCTTCCGAACTCCTCCTGTAAAAGGTCTCTGATTTTATCAAGAGTCGCCTTCCAGGAATCAAACTTCACGTCCTTGAAAGTAAGGAATATGACCGGATACTGACCCTGTTCCCTGCGATATTCCTCTCCGCATCGCCAGATTGCTTTATTTTCAAAATATTTCCCTGTATTTTCTTCAGAGATTTCAAAAAAGACTCTGAGCATATCCATGTTCAAGGTCTTTCCGAAACGTCTGGGTCTTGTAAATAAAGAAACCAGGGGCTTCCGGTCAAGAAGCTCCTTAATCAGCATTGTCTTATCCACATAGTAATAATCTGCCTGTGCTCTGACATAATCCGAAATGCCGACGGGCAAGGGTTTTCCTGCGGTTCCTCCTGATTGCCGGATGTATTTCCCGGTTGTGATCCGTCCATCCATCGGTTTTACGGCATCATCAGGAATCTGCCACATTCTTCCATCTTTTACGGCACCGTCAATCCTTCCCTTTTTACAAAGGTCATTCACGGTGCGCTCCGATAATCCCCATTCTGTCGCTATTTGTCTGCAGTTCTTCATCGAGGACAACTCCAGTCTCTGAAAAATAATCTTTCTACCGCATAGTATAAACAATTATCCGCAATATATCAATCTGAATTTGATATATTGCGGATATATATTGCGGATTCTTCCCGGCCTTCGAAGAGCTCTTGCAAATTCACACAAAACTTCAATCGCATATCAGACCATGGGCGCTGAATTCTGTAAGAAGTCTCCTCAGATCCTCTCCCGCGCGTTCTCTGCTGACATCATATTCGGAAAGGATCAGATCGAGAAGCTCTTCAAAAGAATGATCGGCTTCCGAAAGCTTCTTCCAGATAAAAGTGCTCACCTCGTTCAGAATGACACTTCCGTTAAAAATCCTGATATTTTCTCCGAGCGGCAGAATCACCTGTTCCCCGGCCACTGTCCGTAAAATAAATCCTTCTTTTGCTTTCATTTCCGGAATATCCTCTTTATCTTTCTGATCAGCCGTACCGCCAGCATTCTTCCCCGATACAGATCCCCAACCAGGTGTGCATAAATCTTTTGTCCTCTGCTGTCAAGCCTCACCGTCTTTCCCTCCCGGGAAGCCTCCCGGACGATGCCGATCACCTGATTCTCCGTGATTCTCTCAGCCTCAGTACAGTGAGCCCCAGAGGTAATGTATCCCTCCGGGAGCACCCTCACGACCCGGTGCATTGTAAGCTGTCCGTCTGGCTTCTGAAAAACAATAATGGAAAGGCCCGGACAGCGCTCCTCTCCCTTCTTTTCAACGAGAACAACATCCCGTCCCGCCATAAGAAGCGGGAGCATGCTCGTACCCTGAAAAGAATATGCGATTT
>JAZUHZ010000201.1:0-11503 GCA_045642005.1 Candidatus Avilachnospira sp. | reverse complement strand
TTTCACGGAAGACGATGTTTCACGCAGCTCATGTGTTTTATTTCATTTCGGCAAGGGCTTTTTCGAGTCCTTCTGCAAACTGATCTGCGCAGGATGTATTCTTCCATCCGCAGGTGTTTCCTTTCAGAAGGCCGATGAGCTCTTCTGCCGTGCGTCCTTCCGCCAGTTTTCCGATGGCTTTTAAGTTTCCGTTGCAGCCGCCGGTGAACTCGACATTGTGGACCAGACCGTCCTCGATCTCAAAGGTCACCTGGGTGCTGCATACGCCGTTGTTTTTATGTCTGAATTTCATTCTTCCGCCGCCTCTTCGGTATAGGTCACAGTGGAGTGATCAATGATGAACTGGTTGGCCAGCTCCTCCAGTACCAGCTGGTTGATGAGCTTCTCGGAAATGACATCTTTGATGGTGTCCCTGGTATAGCCGTATCCTTCGGCAAACTTTTCAATGGCTTCGTCGGTCACCTGCAGATTTTCCTTTTTGGCAATTTCTTCCAGAACCACTCTCTGCTTAATGTTCTCGATGGAATACTCGTCATAGGAATCACGGAACTCTTCATAGGTGCTCCCGTAGTAGGAAAGCAGTGTGCCGAGATCAAGCCCGTAATCCTTCATTGAGTTTACATAACTAATGATGTAGTTGTTGGTGGTATATTCAATGGCTGCTTCATCCGGCACGATCTCGGAATTCTCGATGACCTGCTGTACAGCATTGTAATAAAGCTCCTCTTTCTCCAGAAGGTCTTCCTCCTCCTGCAGGTACTGAAGGGTCAGATCCTTCAGCTCTTTTACATTGGCGCACTTATCGTTGATTTCTGCGGCCAGCGCGTCGGTGAGTTCTCTCACTCTGGTGACCTTATTGATCTTCACGGTGAATACCACATCCTGCCCGGCAAGTTCCGTATTGCCGTAATTTTCGGGGAAGGTGAGGTTAAGATCCACAGTTTCTCCTGCCTTGTGGCCCAGAAGTCCTGCTTCAAATCCGTCAATGAACGAACCGGAACCGATCACAAGATCATATCCTGCGCTGGTTCCGCCGTCAAAGGCCACGCCGTCCTTTTTTCCTTCATAGTCAATATTGGCAGTGTCACCGTCTTTGATGGCATCCTGGACCTCTTCCGTATAATTCGGAAGAACATAATCCCTGAGATAGTCCTCTGCATCCTGCATGGTCTTCTGTACCGGCTCTGAGGTCGTGATCTCAAGTCCTGTATATTCTCCAAGCCTGGAAACAGAACCCATCACATCCGGCTCCGTCAGATTCAGACCCTCCACGATCTTATTGATCGCATCGATATCCGTGGTACCTGCTGCCCCGTCGGCCTGAGCCGCAGTCTCAGAAACGGCTTCCGTTGTTTCCGGAGCGGCCTCTGTTTCTGCCGGTTTCTGCTCCGAGCAGGCGCAGAGGGCAAAAGCGCACGAAAGCGAAAGGATCAGTGCTGTCATTTTTTTCATAATATTTTCTCTCCTATCTGATGACCGAAGGCTTCGGGAAATAACGCACATATACTTTTGCGATCATCCGTTCCTTCGGGATGTAACTGTTCTGCCAGAAACGGGCATCCAGAGAACCGTTCCGGTTGTCCCCCATCATGAAATAGCAGCCTTCCGGAACACTGAACTTCATATCTCCGGTATAAAGCATGGGCTCCCGGAGATAAGGCTCCTCCAGTTTTTCCCCGTTCACATAGACGGCTGCCGTGACAAGGCGTTTTCCGGCATTTTCCTCTGAAAAAGAAAACCTTGCCTCGGAAGTGATCTCCGACTGTTCACAGGAACCGTCGGCTACGATCTCCACTTCATCCCCGGGACCGCCGATGATTCGTTTCACATAATAAACGGTTGCCGGATGTTTTAAGCTGCGGCCACAGGACGGACAGATGTCCGGTGCCGGATTCTCTCCCTGGGCATTGCAGTGTCTGCATCGCCATCCGAACTTAAAGATCGCGATATCCCCTTTTTCAGGATCACCGAACGTATACCGGAGCCGGAGCCCGAAGACCCGGTCTCCCGCCATGATCGTCTCCTCCATGGAACCGGTCGGCACCTGGGAATTGGCAATGATAAAGGAATTGACAAACCATGCGATCACCGCGGCGATAAGAAGCATCTCCACCCATTCGGCAATCTCCCGGAGGACCGGATTCCGGATCCTGTCCGTCCAGTGATTTCTTTCTTCCTTTTTTCTGCTTCCACCTTTTTCCATAGCAGGTAGATTGTACTCGATATTTGTGTCTAAATCAAGTCCACAGAATTAATTTTCTGTGGTATACTCCCTGCATGGAAAAACTTTACTCAATGAATGTATCGGTTTATCAGGACGATGCCCTCTTCCGGGAAAGTTTCCGTCTTCTTTCGGAAACCAGAAAGCAAAAAGTCGACGCCTTCCGTTTCCGGAAGGATAAAAACCTGTGTCTCGGCGCCGGGGTGCTTCTGGACCGGGCGTTACAGGTCTACGGGCTTTCCGAACGGGTCATGGAATACGGGGAAACAGGCAATAAAAAGCCTGTGTTTCTCAATGCGCCGGAAATCCATTTCAACATTTCCCATTCCGGGGAGATGGTGATCCTCGTTGTTTCCGATGCTCCCGTCGGCTGCGACATCGAACAGATCGGGACGGCTGATCTCAGGATTTCCCGCCGTTTCTTTACGGAAAACGAACACGCACTTCTTGCGGCGTGCCGGTCGGATGGAGAACGTAATGATCTTTTTTTCCGGATGTGGACCATCAAGGAAAGCTATATGAAATATACCGGCGAAGGGATGCGGCTTCCGCTTTCGGAATTTGCTATCGATTTTTCCGGAGAAGTCCCGCGGATCATAAGACACGGCACGCTGCTCGCGTGCCATGTCAAAGAATATGATACGTTCCCGGGGTACCGGTGTGCCGTGATCTCCGGTTAGTTATCCTGCATAGACAATGCCGTAGAAGAGTTCCGACTCATCGGTTCCGTTTACGGTAAACGGCCATTCCGCCTGGGGATCGACCATGATCCGGTACAGTGTCTTCCCCTCTTCCGCCTTAAGCGGCTCTTCGGAGAATACCATGGAGCCGTATTCCTCGATGATCACCTCCAGATTCTCTTCGGCAGTCTCCTGCACATCGACCCATTCTTCATTGTCGCTGCGAACAAATAAAAGGCAGGTGCCTTCCGGGATCACGGCGTCGGAAAGTTCTTTTCCGTCCGGAGAAACCTCTTTGCAGGCAATGTCTTTTCTCGTCTTTAACGCCATCGTCGTGGCAAATGTGATCCACTCTTCTTCGGGAACCGGAATTCCGTCCGGACCGGCACTGTAGATCCGTTCTCCGCTCTTTGTGCCGAGAATCTCACAGTGCTCCACAAGAAGCATCGAAGCGGGGTCCGTGAGCGGCCAGTATTTCCAGGTGCTGAGATACCCGTTTTCTGTCTCCCGCCAGTCTCCGGGCTCTGATTTCACCTTCACGATCATCGTCTGTTCGGGATCGTTTTCCATCGTCTGAAGGTCTGTCACACTGAGAATCACATAGTCGTTATCGGAAACCTCGAACAGATACAGATAGTATTTCCCGTCTTTTTGAATCACAAAACCTTCTGCGGAATACGTGCCGTCCTCGAGTGTCACGGAACGTTTTCCGGCATGGATCACGTAGTTATAGGCATAGGCATATTCTTCCTCCGGGGTTGCGGAAACCGCTTCCACAAAGACCTCTTCCCGTTTCCCGCTGCCTTTCACGTCAAGTTCCGCCGGGAATTCATCGCAGAGCGGGATCACATATTCCTCCGGCACCGCGGTAAAGCGGTCGGAGTATACCTCCGGCGCCTCTTCGAAGGGAACCGTGATCACCTGATACCCCATGGCATAGGGGCCCAGTTCATAGGGATTAAAGAATACCGTCACTCCGTCGTAGCCGGTGATCCAGGCAACATTCCGATATTCCTCATAGGAAAGATTTTTCCGGTATTCCGTAAAATCATTCATATAGGGATAATCATCCGCATATTTCTCTTTCAGCTTCTCCTCCACAAGATCAAAGAACTTCTCAGGGTCTGTGACCACATCGGAAAACCGAAGATGCATTCCCGTCTCCGTATCAAAGGAATCTCCGCACAGATAATAGCTGGGATGCGCTCCTCCGAGCCACATATACTCATGATGATAGATGGAAAGGATCCGGGAATCCGCCCGCACCACATTGCTTCGGATCGCAGAATCCAGGGCAAAGTCCTCCTCGCGGGAGTCTTTTAATTCCTCATAGTTTTCCTCTAGCTGCAGCATCCGTTCTCCGCTCCGGTACTCCTCCTGCCCGGCCTGATCCAAAAGGGCCGCCGCAAGATCCGGATACGCTGCGGCGTCCTCGTCTGTAAGGCGGACGATCTCGTATTCATCGCAGCAGTTTCCCTCGCGCTTACTGATCTCCTCCACGGTCACATGGAGAAGGCTTACGGAAGTTTTCTCTTCCTCCGGGGCGGGTTCCGTCTCCGCTTCTGTTTCCTCAATCGTTTCCGGTTCTTCGGCCGCGGTCTCTGCCGGAACAGCCTTTACCGCCGGTTCCGAAGCTTTCTCTGTCACAGCTTCCGTCTCCGCGGGAAGCGGGGCTTCAGCGCCTTTTTTCCCGCAGGAAGTAAGAGATAATAGCAGAACCAGGGCCAACCAGAATGCTGTAATTTTTCTCATGTTTTTTCACCTCCGTCTGTCTCAAGTATACACGAACTCCGCCGGATTGTGAAGTGCAGGAAACCGGCGGAAAACGAAAACAATTCTTGCAGTTTCCGGCAGAAATATGGTATATTGAGACTGTCAGGAGGTAAAACCAAGCTATGAAAAAATCGAAAAGAAAACTTTTATTTGGCGCGGCGATCGCGAGCGGTACGATTTTTACCGCCTGCAGCCTGAGACCGCAGAATGTTTACGGTCCTCCCGTCAATATCCCGGAGGCTGTCTACGGGCCGCCCTCTTATTGGGATGATCCCGAAAACAATATCCCCGAAGATGTCTACGGTCCCCCCTCCTACTGGGGCGGACCGGAAGAACCGGAAGTCGAGGAAACCCGGGATGCGGAAATTGAAGAGGTGGAAGAAGTCGTAGAAGTGGAAGAAGTCAGCGAGGCGGCCCCTGCAGAAGACCCGTCTTTCGACGTGGAAGAGAATATGAATGTTGCCGTCTACGGACCGCCGGAATACTTTGAAAGCATCGCTGCGGAAAAAGAGAACCTGTCCGCAACGCCGAAGGCAGAGTAAGCCATGATCACAAATACCGAAAAAATCAAGAGAGAACACATGCAGCAGCTTGCGGATTACCGCAGGCTGCTTTACAAAGAGCCGAAACTCCGGAATCTCTTTCTGGAGCTTACCTTAAAATGCAATGAGCACTGCATCCACTGCGGTTCCCGCTGCGGCGATGTCGCCTCTCCGGAGATGTCCCTTGCGGATTATCAGAGAGTCCTTTCCGAAGTGAAGGAAGATTTCGGGACAAAGGGGTATATGCTCTGCATAACCGGGGGAGAGCCGCTTCTTCGGAAAGATTTCTTTGAGATCATGGGAACTGCCCACGAACTCGGATTCCACTGGGGCATGACCTCGAATGCCACCCTGATCACCCCGGAGGTCGCGCACAGGCTCCGTCTCTCGGGCATGGATACCATCTCCGTAAGTATCGACGGGCTTCCCGCCTCCCACGACAGTTTCCGGCAGACTCCCGGCGGCTATGAACGCGCCATGGAAGGGATCCGAAACCTGATCCGCGAGGGCGGATTCCAGGCCATTCAGGTGACGACCGTGCTCAACCACGGAAATCTCCATGAACTCCCCGCTCTTTATGAGATCATGCTCGGGCTTGATATCGACTCCTGGCGGATCATCGGCGTGGAGCCCATCGGAAGAGCGCTTCTGCACCCGGAACTTCTTTTAACAGAAGAGGATTATCATACCCTGTTCGAATTTATCCGGGAAAAGCGGGCGGAGGACATGCCCGTGACCTACGGCTGCAGTCACTATCTGGGCACGGAATACGAAAGAGAACTCCGGGACTGGTACTTCATCTGCAGCGCCGGCATCTATACCGCCAGCATCTGCGCAAACGGCGACATCATCGCCTGCCTGGACATCGAGCGCCGTCCCGAGTGCGTACAGGGAAACATCTACCGGGACCGCTTCAGCGATGTCTGGAAAAATAAATTTCAGTTCTTCCGGCATGATTTTTCGGAGCTCTCCGAAAAATGCACGGGCTGCCCGGAAAAAGAGTTCTGCGCCGGCGGCGCAAAGCACAGCTGGGACTACGACCGGAACGAACAGAGGATGTGCTTTATCCGGCCGGACTAGACTGCCCGCGCTTCTTTTTCCATTCTGCGCACGGTCTTACAATACAGAATGATCACAAGGATCAGGGAACAAAGATCCGCTGCGGGCTGTGCCCAGGCGAGACCGTCCGCGCCGAGAAGCGCTTTCAGAAGAAACAGTGCCGGGATAAAAATAAATCCCTGACGGCTCAGGTTGATAATGAGCGCCGCCTTCGCCGCTCCGGCGGACTGCAGCGAATTGGAAAGGACAAAGAAAACGCCGAAAAGAAAACCCGTAGACAGAAGAATCCGGGCGAAACGGACGGCATAGCCGAACGCAGCCGGTTCTGTCAGGAAGGCGCTGACGATCTGGTTCGTGAAGAGATAACACAATACCGTCAGCAAAACGCTTAGTCCGAAGGAAAATGCCACCGAGAAGCGCATGATCTTTTTGAACCGGTCCCAGAGCCCTGCGCCGACACAGAATCCGAGGACCGGCTGAACACCCTGACCGAAACCGATGAACAGCATTCCGGTGATCATGGTCACTTTGCAGGCAATCCCGATCCCGGCAACGGCCATATCCCCGTAGGACGCCATCTGGCTGTTCAGCGTGATCTGGGAAACACTCATAAGAAGAGAACCGAGGGACGCGGGAACACCGATGGCAAGGATGCCGGTGCATATTTTTTCACGCACGGTAAAATCCTTCGGGCGGATACTGAGGATGGACTTTTTCCGGAGATAAAATGAGAGATAGTAACAGGCGGCGAAGACATTTCCGAGAATCGTGGCAACTGCCGCTCCGGTGATTCCCCAGCCGAAACCCAAGATCATGATGGGGTCAAACACGATATTCAGAAGGTTCCCGAGCAGCTGTCCCATCATTGCCTTTCTCGCCTGTCCCTCCGCACGGAGCACGCTGGAAAAGCAGGTTCCGATGAGGGCAAAAGGCCCGCTTAAGGTCACGATCGTAAGATACGACCTGGCAAAGTCATGCGTATCGGGACTGGTGCCCATGATCGTGAGGATGTTTTCCATAAAAATAAGGAACAGGAAAGACATCAGAAGCCCGGCTGCGGTACTGGCCCACATACAGAAGGAGCAGGCCTTCCGGGCATAGTCGATCCGGCCTTCACCGAGTGCCCGGGAAATCACGGACGTTCCGCCGATCCCGAATACTGTCCCGACAGACATGAATAAAAGAAATACCGGCGTGGCCATGGATACGGCCGCAATCTGATAAGCATCATGTGTCATGCCGATGAACAGCGTATCCGCCAGGTTATAGATCAACGCCATCAGCATGGCGACCATGGCCGGCACCGTGTTTTTCAGGACTGCCTGCGGCACCGGTGCACTTCGGAATACTTCAAGCTCTTTTACATCTTCCATCAAAAATCCTCCAAAAACTCATAAACCACTTGCATTATGCGATAAAACCGGAAAAATATCAAGGAGGGATGTGAAACTCTGCAAAACAGACAGATTCACATCCCTCGAAAAAACGACAGGGATGGGAAACTGGCCAACTGCGGCTGTTTCACATCCTTTTTTTGCGATATTTTGACTGGAAAGGATGGGAAAACCCTATTTCCCGGCACTTTCACATCCTTTTCTCCCCTTCCAGACCCCCAAAAAGGATGTGAAATCTGACAAATTGACCTGTTTCACATCCCTTGTCTCGGACACACTTCTTTTGAATCCCGATGCGTCATTCCAGGTTGGTTCAGGTGTAACGAGTAACGATAGCGTCCTTATTTCACCACATTCTGCTGAAGCCTCTTGCTGAGGCGTCCGTTTTAGTGTATAATTCATTAGTTATGAAATTATTGATTATGAGGCACGGGGAAACGTTCTGGAACACGGAGGGAAGGCTCCAGGGGCAGACGGATATCCCCCTTGACGAAAATGGAATCCGGATGGCCATTTCCTGCGGAGAGGGAATGAAAGAGGTGCCGATCGATCTGTGCATCTCCAGTACCCTGATCCGGGCGGCGCAGACAGCGGAACTCTGCCTGTTTCCAAACCGCGGATATGCCAAAGCTTCCGAGGCGCTGATCGAAGCCCTCTGCGAATCGAAAGCGCTGACCGGCCCCCACCGGAAGGTCGTGACGGCTCCGTCAGAAAGAGTCGTCGGGTCCTGTGTCCGGGAATACGGGGCTTTTTCCGGGGAAAACAGAGACTTTGTAAACGCTTCCGGACGAAAGGTGCGGTATCTGACCGGTGACCGCCTCGTCGAAGCCGGCTTCGGTCCCTGGGAAGGACTAATATGCCGCGGCAAAGACTACAACGTCCCCCTCGAAAATTTCGGGACCTACTGGTCCGATCCGGAAAGCCCGCTGATTGATCCCGATGTGGAGCGGCTCACGCAGGTAGCTGACCGCGTGGAAGGAGTCCTTTCGGAGCTTTTTGCCTGCGAACTTCTAAAAGATAAAACGATTCTCCTGATCGTGCACGGCTGTGTGATCCGGAGTATTTTCTACCTTATGAACGGAAAAAAGAGGTTTACCGGCAAGGTGCCGCTCAACTGTGAAGTGATCTATGCGCATCCGGACCCGGACGCCTTCCTTGCGGAGGACGGAAGGGAAATCTTCTGCGACCGTTCCATGCTGCATGATTACTACGCCGATATGGTGCAGGAATAAGAAAGGTTTTTTCATTGATGTTTACCCTGATACTGCTGACAGTCCTTGTAGGTGTTCTCGGGCTCGGGCTCGGCGGAGGCATCGGCGCTTTTCTCGGAGAGATCTCCAAAAAGGCCAAAGCCATCATCCTGAGCTTTTCCGCCGGGACCATGATTGCTCTCATCTGCCTCGAGCTCATTCATGAGGCCATCGAATCCGGTCTTTCCGTATGGTGGATCGCCCTGATCGTCCTTCTGAGTTCCGGCATCGTTGTCGTCCTCGATTACCTGGTGGATTCCCGCGCCGGCCATACCGATGATTTCACGGCCTGCGAGGAATGTGACGAGAAGGGACTTTCCCCCAATAAGATTAACACGAAGATGCGTTCCCAGTCGCTCAATAAAAAGCGTTCAGAAAAAATGCAGCTGATGATTGCCGGTCTCATCACGGCAGCCGCCATTGCCATTCACAACATTCCGGAAGGCATGTCGATTGGCGCCTTATTTGCCAAAGAAGGGGGCCCGACGGCCGCTCTCTGGGTGCTTCTCGCCGGAATCGCCCTGCATAACATCCCGGAAGGAATGGCGGTATCGATCTCGCTCACCACTTCCGGCATGAAGAAGTGGAAGGCCATCGGCATTGCAGCCCTTTCCGGCGTACCGACGATCATCGGTGCCTGCCTCGGCTATGTGATGGGAAATTCCGAAGGATCCTACGGTCCGGCCATTGCGTTGAGCTTTGCGGCCGGCACCCTTTGCTACGTTACGTTCGGAGAGATCCTTCCGCAGTCCATTAAGCTTTACAGTTCCCGGAAGACGGCATATGCCGCCATCGTGGGATTTGCCGTGGGACTTGTCATCCTCGGGCAGCACGTACACTAACTAACATAGATAAGGAGAACCTCATGATCTCAACCTCAAACCTTACCTTCCGAGTCGGAAAAAAAGCCCTTTTTGAAGATGTCAACATCAAGTTTCTGGAAGGCCAGTGCTACGGCATCATCGGAGCCAACGGCGCCGGTAAATCCACGCTTTTAAAAATCCTCTCCGGACAGCTGGAGCCCACGAACGGAGAAGTTATCATCACCAAAGGCCAGCGTCTTTCCTTCCTCGAACAGGATCAGAACAAATATGACGCCTACACGGTGCTCGACACCGTGATTCTCGGCAACCCCCGCCTTTATGAAGTCATGAAGGAGAAGGATGCCATCTATATGAAAGAGGATTTTTCGGATGCGGACGGGATCAAGGCAGCCGAACTGGAAACAGAATTTGCGGAAATGGACGGCTGGAATGCAGAGTCCGATGCGGCAACCCTCTTAGAGGGCCTCGGGGTGCCGGTGGATCTCCATTATAACGAAATGAACACTCTCCCCGGTCCCATGAAGGTGAAAGTGCTTCTGGCCAAAGCCCTTTTCGGAAATCCCGATATCCTCCTGCTCGACGAGCCTACAAACCATCTGGATCTCGATGCCATTGCGTGGCTCGAGGAGTTCCTCATCAATTTTGACAACACGGTCATCACGGTGTCCCATGACCGGTACTATCTGAATAAAGTCTGCACCTCCATTGCCGATATCGACTACGGTAAGATCCAGCTCTATGCCGGCAACTTTGATTTCTGGGTGGAGGCTTCCCAGCTGATGATCCGTCAGATGAAAGAGGCAAACCGCAAGAAAGAGGAACAGATCAAAGAATTAAAAGAGTTCATCGCCCGGTTCAGCGCCAATGCCAGTAAGTCCCGTCAGGCCACTTCCCGAAAGAAGGCGCTTGAAAAGATCGAACTCGAAGAGATCCGTCCCTCAAGCCGTAAGTATCCCTACATTGACTTTAAGCCCGACCGTGAGATCGGAAACGAGGTGCTTTCCGTCAAAAACCTCTCAAAGACCATTGACGGCGTCAAGGTGCTCGATGACATAAGCTTCATCCTGAACCGTGACGACAAGGTGGCTTTTGTCGGCCCCAACGAGCTTGCCAAGACGACGCTCTTTAAGATCCTCACCGGAGAAATGGAACCGGACGAAGGCGATTACAAGTGGGGTGTCACCACTTCCCAGAGCTATTTCCCGAAGGACAATGCCTATGAGTTCCAGTCAGAAGACACCATCTACGAATGGCTCATGCAGTACTCCCCGTTAAAGGATATCCAGTATGTCAGAGGTTTCCTCGGCCGGATGCTCTTTGCCGGCGATGACGGCGCGAAACATGTCAATGTCCTCTCCGGAGGCGAGCGGGTGCGCTGCATGCTCAGTAAGATGATGATCCGGGGCGCCAACGTCATTATTCTCGACGAGCCCACCGACCATCTGGACATGGAGTCCATCTCCGCCCTCAATAACGCCCTGATCAAGTTCCCGGGCGTGGTGATTTTCTCCTCCCGTGACCATCAGGTTGTGGAAACGACCGCCAACCGCATTATGGAAGTGAGAAACGGAAAGCTCATCGACAAGATGACCACCTATGATGAGTATCTGGCTGCCGATGAAGACGCCCGTAAGACCTTCACCTTCACCGTAACTGACGATGATGCGACCGACAACTAAACAGGATTTCTAAAATCTATTCATAAACAAGCGCGGGGCCCGCCTTGGAAGGCGGGGCGGGGGGCGGTTCGGTCCGGGTTT
>JAZUHZ010000200.1:0-2460 GCA_045642005.1 Candidatus Avilachnospira sp. | reverse complement strand
TGATCATTAAAATTAACGGAAAAGAATGTGAATGCGAGAAGGGCGAGTACCTTCTTACGGTAGCCAGAAGAAACGGCTTTGAGATCCCGACCCTCTGCCATCACGCGGCTCTTCCCGAAGGACAGGGAAGCTGCCGGGTGTGCATCGTCGAGGTGACCGAGCGCGGCAAAAAAAAGATTGTTGTTTCCTGTGTATACCCGATCACCGGTGAGATCGAAGTCGAGACCGATAGTGCTAAGGTACGCCGTGAGCGCGGCATGATCCTGACGCTTTTAGCGAAGCGCGCTCCGGAAAGCCCCGAGATCAAAGCCCTCTGCGAGAAATACAACGCTCCGGAGATCAGCCGCTTTGTGAAGGTGAATAACGAGAAGTGCGTGATGTGCGGCCTCTGCGCCAAGGTATGCCATGTGCTTTCCGCCGGCGCCATCTCGACGGTGAACCGTGGAATCACGAAAGCGGTATCCACGCCGTACGACGATCCGAGCGAATCTTGCCTCGGATGCGGCTCCTGCGCCTATGTGTGCCCGACCAATGCCATCGACCTCTATGAGGACGAGGAAAAGCGTATTATCTGGCATAAGGTATTTAAACTCGTGCGCTGCAAAGAATGCGGCGCCGTGATCGGTACCGAAGAGCAGATGAAGGAAGCCGTGAAACGGGCCGGCGAAGAGGAGACCGGACTCTGTGAGACCTGCCGCAAGAACCGGATCGCCGATGTCTTCTCCCGCGTGTACGGATACGATCTGTAATTTCTTCCCACGATCCTGATCCGACCTGTAATCTCTTTCTGTGACACGGATCCGGGAAATTCAAATCCATGAGAGGGATGTGAAATACGGCCCATGCGCCGTTCTCACATCCCTCTTTTTTCGTGGAGGGATGGGAAACTCTGCAAAACAGACTGATTCACATCCCTCGAAAAAACTGCAGGGATGTGAAACATGCCGGATGAGGCGATTCCCCCTCCTTTTTTGCGCTTTTTTTCACGGAAAAGGAGGGGAAAACCTTGCTGACGAGTCATTTCCCCTCCTTTTGCCGGAAAAATCGTCGAAAAAAGGAGGGGAAAACTGCCAATTGAGAGGCTTTCACATCCTTCGTGTTTTCGGGAGGGATGGGAAAACGAGGAAAATCAACAGTTTCCCATCCTTCGCTTTCAGGGGAGGGATGGGAGAGCAGGCATATCGGGCACTTTCCCACCCTTATTCAAAAAATGACTTGAAATCCTGGGCTTTCTCAGGCGGCCGAGGGGATGGCACGGAACTTTTCCTCCGGTGCCGGGCCGGCTTTTCGTCAAAAAAAACGAAAAAGCAGCCGCTTTTCTTGACTTTATATGACTTTGATATATAATTAATAATGCTATAGTATTACATCGAAGAGTCCAGAGACGTTCGGTGTATATTTTTTATGGAAAGTATTTATTCTATTTAGGAATATAAAACAAGACTATTGGAATAAGAAAAAGAGGGGACACATCATGAAAAAAATCACAGCACTGGCTTTGATCCTGGGACTGCTTTTGACGGGATGCGCACAGCAGCCTGCCCCGGAAACGAAAGCGGCACCTCCTGCAGAAACCGAAACGGAAGCGGTGACGGAAGCTTCGAAACCGGCTCTTCTGAAAGAAATCTTTTCGGGAATCGACTTTTCTGTGAGCCCCTTTAAGCACATCACCAACGGCGGCATCACGGAGGACGACACCCTTCCTTATAATATTGATGCCATTTCCGGCGCCACGATGACCGTGGAGGGACCGGCGGTGGTGACCTCCATCCCTCTTTCCGTCCGGGAACTCGAGAACCGCAACGACGGTCTTGTCCGCGGCGTCTATGAAGATTCCAGGGGCGCCTTCGTCTATGAGGGACTCGATCTTTACTATCTCTTAAATGACATGAAGGAAGGCGATAACGGCATCGTTCTCACGGAGAACGCCTACCGGGTCGTCTTAAAGAACTCAAACCGTGCGGAAATCGCCTCCCTGACGCTTTCTGAGGTGACCAGAGCCCATGAGGACGGACGTCCCATCGTACTGGCCTACGGCATGGGAGACGGCGGAGATGTGACCGCGCCCTTCGTCTTTGATGCAAAATCGGAGGGAGAGCACTCCCTCGGCTATGTGGACGCGCTCGATAACGAGGACGGCTGCATCAAGCTTGTGTACGATGCCGATACCTACGGCGACAGCGACTACCCGACCTTCTCCAACGTGGCCTATGTGTATGTCTGCGAGGAGACGGAGCCCGGCTTCAAGCATTCCGCCGACACGACAGGAAATTTCAATACCTCCCGGTATGAGGACTATATCGTGACCTTCCGCGGCGAGGCCCTCGGCCGTGAATATGACCTGACCGTAAAAGACCTCGAGAATATCGTCACCTACGAGGCGGACGGCACCATCTCCTACATTATGTTCAAGGGCGATGAGGCTAACATGGAGGCTATTGCTCGTACCCAGTATGGTCA
>JAZUHZ010000199.1:0-8283 GCA_045642005.1 Candidatus Avilachnospira sp. | reverse complement strand
CATGAACTGCGTGAAACATCATCTTCCGAGAAACATAAAAGTTGTTCCACGAAAGATGATGTTTCACGCAGTTCATGTAAGATTAGTGGAGTAGTATGGATAAGATTCTGAATATTAAGGATAAAGAACGGGTTCTCCTCTTAGGGGTTTTTGAGACGGACGGCGCGGCTTCGGGCGCGGAGCTGATGTTTGACAAGTCCATGGAGGAACTGGATGCGCTGGTCCGGGCCTGCGAGATGGAGCCGGTTGGGCGGAACACCCAGCAGCTGCCGGGGATTCAGGCCGGTTATTACATGGGAAGCGGAAAACTTGCGGAGATCCGGGAACGGATCGAGGAGCTTCAGGCGACGCTTGTGATTGCCAATGACACGCTCACGCCGACGCAGCTACGGAACCTGCAGAAGGAGCTCTCGATTCCCGTTATGGACCGGACCTCGCTCATCCTCGAGATCTTTAAGAAACGCGCCCGGTCCCGGGAGGCAAAGCTCCAGGTGGAACTGGCTAATCTGCAGTATATAAAGCCCCGCCTGATCGGCATGTGGGAAACGCAAAACCGGCAGGGCGGCGCTTCGGGCGCCATGTCCAGTAAGGGAGAAGGCGAAACGCAGCTGGAACTGGACCGGCGGGAGATCGACCACCGGCTCGCGGAGCTGCGGCGGGAACTTAAGGAAGTGGAGAAGGAACGGGAAACGCAGCGGAAGAAACGCCGGAATTCCCGGCTGCCGCTCGTGTCTCTTGTGGGATATACGAATGCGGGAAAGTCCGCCATCATGAACGCCATGTTAAGGGCCTGCGACAGCACAGCCGGCGGTGTGAGTGAAAGTGACGGCTATGCAGGAGGTGCCGGCGATGACGCATCCTCCCGCCGTTCGGTATTCGAGGAAAACATGCTGTTTGCCACGCTCGACACCTCCATCCGGAAGATCGAGACCGGCAATAATCAGGATTTCATGCTTTCGGACACCGTCGGTTTTGTCAACAAGCTCCCGACCTCTCTCGTGGAGGCTTTCAAATCCACTCTGGAGGAAGTCCGGGAGGCAGACCTTCTCCTGCACGTGATCGACTATTCGGATCCCGGATTTAAGGAGCAGATCGATGTGACGGAGAAGATGATCGCGGAGCTCGGCTGCGGACACATTCCCGTGATCCGGGTCTATAATAAATGCGATGCCTGTTTCCCGGCCGTTGAGTATCCGCGGACCGGCCCCGCCACCAGGGACACGGCCGGCAATCTCGAGAGCAGTATTTACATGTGTGCCAAAGAGGATTCGTCCATCGAACTTCTGACCGGGCTGATCACGGAGGCTCTTTTTGATGCCTATCAGGACGCCGAGTTTCTGATCCCCTATAGTAAGGGCGCCGTGGCCTCAAGGCTTCAGGACTGCGCGATCATCACCGCGACGCAGTACACGGCGGAAGGCACGCTGATCCGCTGCCGCTGCCATAAGGCGGAAGCCGGAAAATACCGGGAGTTCCTGACGCCGGCGTATGCATTTCCCGAGGAAACGAGCGAGTGGTAATTATGTCTTTTTCTTTTTCCGATAGGGCGTGGTCCGCTTTTTCGGGGGAATGTCCGCCTTCACGGCCGGCATCGAGCGGAAGGTTTCGATGTAGCGCCGCTGCTCGTCCCGGAGGGCGGCGAGGAAGGCGTCTTTGGTGAGACTGCCCTCGTTGATCTTCTGCAGCGACTCTTCAAAGCGCTGGGTGAGGGAGAGCTCTTTCAGTTCCTCCGGCAGCACGGCGATGTAGTCGCGGCCGAGCTTTGTGGCCTCGTAATGGCCGCGGGTCCGGAGGATATACGGCGCCCGCGGGTTCTGGAGTTTTTTGATGATCTCCGCCCGGGTGGCGGAGGTGCCGATGTTATTTTTCTCCATGAACGCGATGATCGTATTGTCCGTAAAATGGGCCGGCGGCTTGGTCTCTTTATCGAGGCGCTCGTATTTTGTGACGGGGAGGGCTTCGCCGATCCGAAGCGGCGGCAGCTGCTCTTCTTTCTCGTCCTCTTTTCCGGTCTCATAGGACTCGCCGGCAAAAATCTCCTTATAACCGGGTTTCGTGGTCGTCTTTCCCCGGGAGAGGAACCGGTACTCTCCGGTCCGGGCGATGACGGTGGTGGCTTTGTACTCGTAATCCGGCATGAACATGGCCATGAAGACTTTCGCCACGGCGTCAAATACATTCCGTTCGTCGCGGGTCAGGGTCTCGTATTCTTTTCCCATGTTTTTCGCATCGGTGGGGATGATGGCGTAGTGGTCGGTCACCTTGTGGTCGTTGACGTACCGGCCGGAAAGACGGGGCTTGCCGCCCCAGCCGCCGAAGAGCGTGATCAGTTTTTCAAGGTACGGGCGGTACTCCCGGATGCCGTAAAGGGCATTCAGGTGCTTACTGATCTCGTTCCGGACATCGGTGGAGATCACGCGGCTGTCCGTCCTCGGATAGGAGATCATCTTGTGTTTTTCGTAGAGACTCTGCGCGAGGGAAAGCGTTTTTTCCGGCGGATAGCCGTAGCGGGAACCCATTGCTTTCTGCAGCGCGGCAAGATTATAGAGAAGGGGCGGCGGGGTCTTTTTGTCTTCCGCCGTGTATTCCTCCACGACCGGAGCGGGAAGGGCGGAAAGCTCCGTGAGGATGGCATCGGCTGCGTCTTTTTCCGGAAGGTCGAGGCGCTTTTTCTCCCCGTGGATGAGGAGACCGGTGAAGCCCTTTTCGTACCGGGCTTCGATATTATAATAGGGCGTGACGACGAAATGCTCGATCTCGAAGTCGCGGAGCACGATCTGATTTAAGAGCGTGGTCTGACAGCGGCCGTAGATGAGCATGGTGCTCCCGCCGCCGATGGTCATAGTGAGAGCACGGCTGTAGTTGATCCCGAGAGCATAGTCTCCCTCCGCTCTCGCCTCGGCTTCTTCGAGGAGACTTTCGAAATCCCGGGGATCTTTTAAGGCCGCAAAGTGTTTGCGGAGCGCCTCTTCCGTGAAGGACGATGCCCACAGCACCTTTTTCGGAAGCCGGTTTCCGGCCATGCGGTAGATCCACTCCTGCACGAGATACCCTTCCCGGCCGGCATCGCCCGCATTGATAAGTGCGGTAACGTCACTCCGATGGATGAGGCTTTTGATGACTTTATACTGCGCGGCGGTTTTCGGGAGAATCTTCAGGGAATCGCGAATATCAAAAGAAAACGGCAGCGGATCGAGGCTCCATTTTCTGTAGGTCGGGTCGTGCTCGGCGGCGTCTTTCAGCCCCACGAGATGGCCGATCGCCCAGGTCACGATGTAGCGGTCGCCCTCTAAATAGCCCTGGTTCCGCTTCGTGCAGCCCAGGACTTTTGCGATATCCGCGCCGACGGAGGGCTTCTCCGCGATGACTAAGGTTTTTCCTGTTCCCATTTTTTCCATGTGTCAGGGGCATAGCCCGCGGTCGCTTTGCGGCCGTTCCGGACGATCGGTGTCAGAAGGAGCTGCTGGTTTTCGAGGAGTTTGTCGAATTTGTCCTCCTCCACGAGATACGTGAAGAGAGCCAGCGTATCTTTATCTTTGGCATTCGGATTGACGACGGCTTCGAAGCTTCCGAGGGATTCGAGGACGCTCTTCAGTTCCCCTTTGCTCATGCCCTTTTCTTTTAAATCGATGTACTGGAACCGGATGCCCCGCTCCTTAAAGTAGCGCTGGGCTTTTTTGGTATCAAAGCACTTTCCGGTGCCGAAAATCTGTATGTTCATCGTTTTCTCCTTCAGGCCATCGGGGCGCTGACATCCACCCAGCCGAGGCTTCCGGAAACCTCTTCCAGTTCGGGGATTGAAAGCCGCACGGCGCTCTGCGCGTTACCACAGGCGGGATAGACCGTGTCAAAACGGCGGAGAGATTCGTCGAGGTACACTTTCACGCCGTCATTTACGCCGAAGGGGCACACGCCGCCCACATCATGACCGATGAGAGCCCCCACTTCCTCCCGGGAAAGCATTCTGGCCTTGGTGTGGAATGTCTCTTTGAATTTCGGGTTGGCGACCTTCACGTCCCCGGCGAAAAGGATCATCACCGGACCGCCGTCCACCATAAAGGTGAGCGATTTCGCGATTTTTGCCGGCTCCGTTCCCACCGCCAGGGCGGCGAGCTCCACCGTGGCGCTCGAGACCTCAAAGGTCATGACCCGGTCCGCGTACCCTTTCTGTTTCAGGTCTTCATATGCTTTCTCAAATGCCATTGCCGCATTCCTCGTTTCTGTCGTTATCGATGTGTTTTTTTATTTCCGCCGGGACGCCTGCCACGAGGGTATTCGCGGGGACGTCTTTGGTCACCACGGCGCCGCTTGCGATGACCGCCCCGTCGCCGATGGTGACGCCCGGATTGATGAAGGCGCCGCCGCCGATCCACACGTTATTGCCGATGGTCACGGGGAAGGCGAGTTCCGCGCCGTCCGGATTGAGGCGTTCTGCCGCCCTTACCGGGTGGGTGGCCGTGCAGACGGTCACCGAGGGGCCGAACATCACGTTGTCCCCGATGGTCACGGCGCAGGAATCGTAGATGGTGCAGTTAAAATTGCAGTAGAAGTTGTCGCCGACCGAGATATTGGTGCCCTGGTTGCAGTGGAAGCCGTTTTCCACGACCGGATCTTTGCCCGCGTGACCGAAGAATTCCCGGATGAAGGCCACCCGCTTTTCAAACTGCGACATCGGGATCTTTGCGTATTCCTCGCATTTATCCCGCGCGGCAAACATTTCTCCCAGGAACACGGACGGGCGGTAGAGCATGCCGGCGTCCCGTTTTTCGACTTCTTTTTTCTGTTCTTCTGTCATCCGGTCCTCCTCCTTGGTGCCGAGGTCAAGAAACGCTGCTTTGACGCCGTTTTCCCGAAGGATTTCGAGCGCGGTCCCACCCTCGAGGAAAAGGGTGGCGGTATTCTCGTTCGGATGGGCCGACATGAGATGACCGTCGTAGTAGGAATCGAGGTAGACGTTCACTTTTCTTTCGGGATCGTTCAGGGCGCCGAACGGCGTGACGGATCCTTTCCGGAGACCGAGGATCTCCCAGAGGTCCTCTTCGGAGGCAAAACTTACGGGCGTGGAGCCGAGAAGCTCCTGCAGCTCCTTAAAGCTCCGGCTGATCCTGTCCCGCATGGTAATGAGGTAGTAGTTCTTTTTTCTCCGGTCCCGGAGAAAGAGATTTTTGGCGCCGGCTTCCGGGTGCGGAAGGCCGAGTTCATTGGCCTCCTCTACCGTAAAGACCGCTTTGTGCTCGTAGAGCTCGTATTCTGTCCCCCGGCTGTCCAGATAGGCGAGGAATTCTTTCTTATTCATCATAGCCGTTTTTGCGGGATGCTTTCGATCCCGGCAGGTTTTTCTTCATTAATATTGGTAAGGATACTGCATCCAGCCGACCGGATCGGGTGTGGAAATTGACTTCCGGCCTCCTTTGGACGCTGCACTGTTGGTTGAGTTTATTATAGTAATATCGAAGGAAGGATACAAGTATAATTTCCTTTCCTGTTGCTGCGTTTTAAGCCGGCTGGCGGCAAGGCGGGCATGGATTCACCAAAAAGCCGTTTTCCGAGTCATTTCGGTGAATCCGTTCCCGGTCTACATCCGTAGGTAGAGATTTTATTTTTTCGTTTTTATACCTACGGCGGTAGGTAGAGATTTCGTTTTTTCTGATTTATACCTACGGCGGTAGGTAGAGATTTTGATTTTCTAGATTTATACCTACATTTGGTAGGTAGAGATTTCATTTTTCGCAATTTATACCTACATCCGTAGGTAGAGATTTCATTTTTTCTGATTTATACCTACGGCGGTAGGTAGAGATTTTGATTTTCTAGATTTATGCCTACATTTGGTAGGTAGAGATTTCATTTTTCGCGATTTATGCCTACATCCGTAGGTAGAGATTTCGTTTTTTTGATTTTATACCTACATCCGTAGGTAGAGATTTCACTTTTCCTGATTTATGCCTACATTGGCAGGCAATAGGAGGAAACATGAGGATAAAAAAGTCTCCGGCCGATGTCCGTTTTACTGGGTACAGTTCAGAAAGACAGGGGGGCTAAAATACCGGTGTCCATTTTACTGGGTACAGTTTAGTTTAAAATGACAGACAGTAGAAAATCCCGATTTCTCGATTTTCTACTGTCTTTGTGAGTGGGTTCTATTCTTTTCTGAATATTGTTAATTGCTTAACGAGGGTGCGGGGCGAGACCAAATGTCACGAAGGCTCGAAGCAGCCACCAGCATGGCGGCGGATGGGGGTGATCAATTGGTGCCGATCCAGGTGCGGACGAGGGCGATCTCCCGGGCGTAGCCGGCGTCGTCGTTCGGGGTTTCGAGGATGAAGGGGAGGCCCTTTAAGGCTGGGTGGGTGACCACGTTCCGGAGGACCTCGGTGCCGATCATGCCTTCTCCGATTTTCTGGTGGCGGTCTTTATGGGAACCGAGGGGATTCATGCTGTCGTTTAGGTGGACGGCTTTGAGCCTTGTAAGGCCGATCACCCGGTCGAATTCCGAAAGGACATCGTCGAAACTCGCGATGTCATATCCGCCGTCCCACAGATGGCAGGTATCGATGCATACGCCGATCCGGTCTGACTGCGTTACGGCGTCCAGGATGCTCCGGATCTCTTCGAAGCGGCTGCCGATCTCGCTTCCTTTTCCGGCCATGACCTCGAGGAGAACGGTGGTCTGCATTCCGGGAAAGAGGGAGGTGTTGAGTGCCTCGGCGATATAGGCGATGCCCTGCTTAGTGCCCTGTCCCGTATGGGAACCGGGATGGAAGTTATAGTAGTTGCCGGGCAGGTACTCCATCCGGCGGAGATCATCGGCCAGCATATCGGCGGCAAACTGCCGGATGTCCGGCTTTTGGGAGCACAGGTTCATGGTATAGGGGGCATGCGCCACCAGTTTCCCGAAATGATGCTCCTCCATGAGACGGGAAAGGGCCGCGGCGTCCCGGGGATCGATTTCTTTGGCTTTGCCGCCCCGGGGATTCCGGGTAAAGAAGGCAAAGGTATCGCCGCCGAGTTCGAGGGCCTTTTTTCCCATGGCCAGAAATCCGTCGGAGGACGAGAGATGATTTCCGATATAGATCATTCGCCCAGCTCCGTTCCGTCGTGGAAGGCATGGCCAACGGTCTCCCCGAGTCCGGTATAGGTGTTTCCGAAGGGATCGTAGGCGATGGGGCGCATTGCCGAAAGGTCGATTTTGCCGTCTTTCAGGATACTTTCGTCCGCGCTTAGCCCGAGGATCTCTCCGACAAGGATCCCGTTTTCAAAGCTTTTCATCCGGCACTCGAGGGCGAACGGCAGCTCTTTGATGAGGGGCGCGTTCACTTTTTCGCTCTTTTCCGCGTGGAAGCCCGCTTTTTCAAATTTATCCGGCACGTCTCTGCCGCTCACGATTCCCACGTAGTCGCAGGCTTTGACCGTATCCTCGGTGCCGAGGCTCACGGTGAAATCGGGGTTTTTCTTCAGATTGTCGGTGGTCTTATGCTCTCCGAGGCTTAGGCTCACTTCTTTGAAGTCGCTGATCATGCCCCAGGCCGCATTCATGGCACAGGGTATGCCGTTTTCGTCGTAGGTGCCGATGATCAGGACCGGCATCGGATATAGTAAGGAATCTGCTTCCAGGTTGATTCTGCTCATATTCTGTCCTTTCTGCTTTTGTGGTAATTGTGGAACGGAGGCGCTGTTACCGGGTGCCGGCCAGCGCTAAAAGCTCCCGGAGGTCTTTTTCCGCAAATAGTTTCCGGATCACTCGTCCTTCGATGAATTCCGCCCCGGGTGCGGACGGCCGGAGGTCGGATACCGTGTTTCCGAAGCCGCTGGAGCCGGAGGTCGCGAAGACGATGATCCGCTTTCCCGTAAAGTCGTGGGCTTCGAGGAAGGTATTGACAATCGTGGGCGCCGTATACCACCAGATCGGAAAGCCGAGGAAAACGGTATCACAGTCATCGAAGGTCCGGGCGGCCGGTGCAATGGCCGGGCGGCTGCTTTTATTCCGCATCTCTACGGAGCTGCGGGATTCTTTGGAAAGCCAGTTGAGATCGGCCTTCGTATAGGGGACCGCCGGGGTGATCTCATAGAGGTCGGCGCCGGTTTCTGCGGCGATGATCTCTGCTTTTTTCCGCGTATGCCCGCTCGCCGAAAAATAGGCTACAAGGGTTTTTCCCATGGTTTTTCCTCCTTAGTTTTCCAGTTTCCGGCAGACGCAGTAGCTGCAGATGCTGCCCTCTCCGCCTTCCCGTAAGGGACAGAACCAGACCCGCCTGCCGCGATCGGTCCGCTCGATATAGCCGG
>JAZUHZ010000198.1:0-4171 GCA_045642005.1 Candidatus Avilachnospira sp. | reverse complement strand
CAGCGTTTCACGTCGGGTATGCCCCAATACTGTTACCGAAGGATCCGGAAGGTATTCTTGTAATAATCAAGAACGCCTTCTTTTTTTAATGCGGAAAGTTCACGGGAAATTGCCGAACGGTTTGCCCCGAGATAGGCGGCCATGTCCTCCCGGTTCATCGGGATGACAAAGGGCTTTCCGGAGGCGGCTTCCGGCATTTCCGACAGGAAGGTCAGGATCTTCTCCCGGAGCGTGAGCTTGGAAAGCACCTGGATGCGGTTATTCATTGAAAGCGTCCGTTCGCAGATCATGGCCAGGAAAGAATCCCGGAGCCGATTCGCCAGTGCTGCCTCATTTCTTCCTGCCTTCCCGGCCCACTCTGTCCTCCCGGCCTTCTCTGTCATCCCGGGCGCATGCGAGGGATCTCCCTCCCGGAGGCTCCGGCAGTCCATGAGGAGCACCCGCGCGTCACTACCGGCCTGAATGTAGACCGGACTCGGTTTCCCGAGAAAGCAGAGGGATTCGCCGAACGTCATCCCTTCCCCGACGGAGGCCATGACCATGCGGTTGCCGTCCAGATCGTCCATGTAGACAAGAACCGTGCCGGAAAGCACCAGGCCGAAAAACGAAAGCGCCCCGCCGGACCCGGGAGTTTTCAGATACTCCCCTTTCCGGAAGCCCTTCACCGAGGCATGAAAAAAAGAAAGGGCCGCCGGGAGCTCTTCGTCCGAAAGACCCTTCAATAAAGGGCAGGATCTGAGCCTGCCCGTTTCTTTTTCTGTCAGTCTGTCGTCTGTCATTACCGCTTCTTTGACTTCATGGCTTCCCGCTGGATCCGGTACTCGACGGAACTTCTCAGGTAGTGGAGGAAGTTCTCGTCGCGGCACATTTCCTTTCCGGTGGAATCGGAAAGCTTTGCCACGGGGCGGCCGTTCACATACTGGAGCTTGATCACGATATTGAGAGCCTCCGCAAAGGTGTCGTTGGCGCAGAAGGTGCCGATGCCGAAGGAAACCTTCACCTTGTCCTTAAAGTATTCGTAGATGGTCTGGGCCTTGTCGAAGTTCAGGCTGTCCGAGAATAGAAGCTGCTTGGTCTTCGGGTCCACCCCGTACTTTTCGTAGTGCCTGATGATTTTCTCGCCCCACTCGTAGGGATCGCCGGAGTCGTGGCGCACACCGTTGTAGTTGTTGACAAGAGACCGGTTGAAGTCCAGAAGGAACAGATCCGTGGTGATCGTATCGGTGAGCGCGGTTCCGTTATCGCCCTTGTATTCGTCATACCAGTCCTCCATGGCGTAGTGGTTGGTATAGGCGAGCGGGATGGAATCGATGCCCTGGTACATCTGCACGAACTCGTGGGCGTAGGTACCGATGGGAAGGACATTGTACTTTTTGGCAAAATAGACATTGGAGGTGCCGACGCAGTTCTTGGTCTCTCTGACAAAGCGGCGGATCACCACGTCCTCCCATTCCCGGGAGAGACGGCGTCTGGCGCCGAATTCCGCAAACTTGAAGGTGTACTTTCCGCTGTTGAAATCCTCGATTTTCTGGGAGAGGCGCTCCATGGCCGAGGCGCGGAGCTCCTCATAGTCATAGGTGAAGCGGAAATACACTTCGTTAATGATCTCCAGAAGGTAGATCTCAAACTGCATCGCGGAGAACATCGGACCGTACACGATGCAGGAAAGCTCTCCCTCCGGGCTCAGACTGGTGGTGACATATTCCCGGATGGGATGCCAGAGCCGGAGAAACTCCACATAGTCGTTTTTGATGAACCGGATGGACCGGAGATAATCGAGCTCGTCCTCGTTGAACTTAAGGGTGCAGAGGTGGTCGATCTGCGCATTGATCTCTTCGAGCATCTCCTCCGTAAAGCGGACGTTCTCGTTCCGGCATTTGAAGAAGTATTCACCCATGAGGTCGGTGTGCTTGTGGAAGATCACCTGGTTCATGTTGAATTTGTAAAGATCTGTGTCAAGAAGTGATATTACGATAGGGTCAAGTTTCATGAGTTTCTCCAATCCTGCATGCGCTGTGCAGATTTTACCATTTTTATGATACACGGATTGTTCCGCGCTCTGCGCATCCACAATCCCAAAAACATTTACGTTGCGCTCCGTCTACGTTCCACTTCGGTCCGCGTAAAGCAAAAGTCACCGGCGCCTGGCGCCCCGCTGCTTGCTCATGTTTTTTCCGCGTCACACACTGTCTGTTTCCATATTGTCTTTCGAACGGAGGACGATCGTCCGGAGCGTTTCGTATTCGTGCCAGTTGGCCGGGTTGGTAAACCGCCGCCATTCCTCTTCGTTATCCTGAACGAAAAGATCCCGCATCTCCGAAGCGGAGATATCGATGGATTTCGGTACATAGAGCTCCGAGATCGCGAGGTCCGCGGCATTGTCAAACCAGTCGACGCGCCGGGATTCCTTTCCGGAAACGAGGAGGTCCGGATACCGCCCGAACCGCTTAGTGACATTTTCCAGCACATAGTCGCCCCAGGCAGCTACATTGCCGACCCCGAGATCCGGAAGCGGAAAGATCTTCACACGGTCCCCGAAGACATTTTCGAGGATCTCTTTCCGGAGCTCATAGGAAAACGGATTTTTGTTCGTTCCGCTTTCCTGGGAGGATCCGATGAAGATCCCGACCTCATCACAGAGTTCGATTGCTTTTTCAATGATCATTTCATGCCCGGTGTGCAGGGTCTGGAAGCGCCCGACAAGGATCCCGAGCCGATAGGGTTTCTCAGCCATTCATATCCTTTCCTTTTCTTCATACTGACCGTGAAACGTCGGAGATGTTTCACGGTCAGTATGCTTCATGTCAGGCGTGGAACGTCTTCGATGTTCCACACCTGACATGCTGTATTATGCCCGCGTCTCAATTTCCGGGTCAAACACCGGCATCAGCTGCAGCTTGAAAAGATTCGCCGCGTGCTTTCTGTCAATACTTGCCTTCTTTTCCGCATCTTCGATCACACCCTCGCGGATGTAGCGGTCCAGTTCCGCATAGGTAAATCCCAGATTGTCCTCATCCGTCTTTCCGCAGAGTCCGTCGATGGGCACCTTGTTCACGAGAACATCCGGAAGCCCGAGAACCCGTCCGATGGCTTTCACTTCCTGCACCGTAAGCTTTGAGCAGGGGGAGAAATCTCCGACGGAATCGCCGTACCGGGTGGAATATCCGACCCAGTCCTCAGACAGATTGCAGGTATTGGCTACGCGGCCGTTATGACTCTGCGAAACCGCATAGAGCGTTGACATCCGGATCCTTGGCGGGAGATTCTGCTTTGACTGCGCCGTCATTTCAAACGGGATCGCGGCGGTGATCCCCTCTACGGCATCCTTGATATTCACGATATAATACCTGATTCCGAGGGTATTGCACAGAAGAAGCGCCATGTCGATATCGGCCTGTTCGCCGCAGGGCATGAGCACTCCGATCACACGTTCCGGACCGAGAGCCTCCGCGCAGAGAGCCGCCACCACGGAAGAATCCTTTCCGCCGGAAATACCCACGACGGCATTGCAGCCCTTCCCGTTCTTTTCAAAAAAATCGCGGATCCATTCCACACATTCATTCTTAACCTTCAGCGCGTCAAACATGCAAACTCCTTTCCTTCGCGGTACCTGTCCCCGCCCGCGGTTTCTGCCTCCGTTCGCGGTATCAGTCCCCGTCCACGGTTTCTGCCTCCGTTCGCAGTCTGTCCCGCCATTCTCCGGTTTCAGCCGCGGACATTTTATTTGAAAAATCATTATATCATCGGAAAGCCGGAAAAGTAAACAATAATCTAAACCTTCACAATCTTCCCCATCTTTCTCATCTTCGCCATCTTCGCCATCTTCCCAATCTTCATCATCTTCACCATCTCGCTCGAATCCGGAACAGTAGAAAATCGCTATTTTTCAAATCTCTACTGTCTCTGTTTTTAAAGACAGTAGAGATTTCGTTTTTTCCAATTTTCTCCCGTCTTTTTGAGGGTAAAAGACAGTAGAGATTTCGGTTTTCTCATTTTTCTCCCGTCTTTTGGGGTGTTGGAACAGTAGAGATTTCGATTTTTCGATTTTCTCCCGTCTTTGCCGCAAAAAAAGACGGGAGAAATCCGGATTTTTTATTTCTCTACTGTCTTTCAAAATGGCAGACAGTAGAAAATCCCGATTTCCCGATTCTCTACTGTCTTTGGAAGGAGT
>JAZUHZ010000197.1:0-35730 GCA_045642005.1 Candidatus Avilachnospira sp. | reverse complement strand
CCGTCTTTTATATCGTTCTTTTTCAGTTATCTGGCTGTCGAAGCCACCTGGGTTCCCATCTTGACGACGGTCTCGCAGCCTCGTAGCGTATTCAGGAAGATATCACTGTCGGGAATCACGGCGTCCTTTTCAAAACAGAGGATGATGCTGGAGGCGCCGAACGCAAAGTGTCCTTTTTCCTCTCCTTTTTTTACCGCCCCTTCCCTGCGAAGATTGATGATCTTTCCGACAGAAAGAGCGCCCACCTCCATCAGAAGGATGTCTCCGGAATTCTCTGTTTCCAGGATGGAGTACTCTCTGGAATTTTCGCAGTAAACGGGTTTTCTCGCGGCGGCCACCGGATTGACGGTGTGGAACACTCCCTGAAGGATGCGGCTTCCGTCTTCAATGCCGTCCACCGGATAGCAGTAGTGATGGTAGTCGTCCACGCTTAACCGGAACAGCATCAGCGTTCCTCCGCAGTATTTCCCGGCAAGCTCCGGATCCCGGAGAAGGCTCCGCATACTGTAATCAATTCCCTTAATAGTGAAGGTAGAGTCTTCGGCAATGGAGAAGGCCTGCACTTTCCCGTCACAGGGGGAAACGATGCTTTTTTCCGATTGGTCAATGGGACGTGCGCCCTCCCGGATCGTCCTGCAGAAGAAGTCATTGAAGCTTCTATATTTTTCTTCAATGTACTCGGCCATGTTGATCCCGCTTTTCCGGATGAAAGGCCGGATCAGCGTCTTTGAGAATCGTGAATCCAGGAGACGTCCGCAGCGAACCGAGGTTTTCGGCTTTACAACCCAGCGCAGCATAAGCCGGCCTGCTGCACACCCGTATAAGAAACGGAACAGGCCTTTCGGAAGATCATATGACGGCACCACGGTGCCGTTTCTGTCGATGCAGAATGCTGTTCTTTTCATGTTCAGAACCCTGAATTCAATGACACATAAATAACAACATACCATTGTATTCGAAATGAGAACAGAAATCAAGAACTTTTGGAACATTTTGTGATGACCGGAAAATGCGCAGAATGTCATTCCGGGCGCAGCGGGGAATCTTTAAAGATCCTTCGCTGCGCTCAGGATGACAGCAAAGGATTGTTCTGAACAGGTACGGAAAATCAGACTTGAATATTCTGCTTAAAAGTATTAGTATGTCGTGGGTGTCTCAGGATGCCCTCGTTTTTATGTGAGGTTTTTTATGGATTGGAAGTTTGTCAAAAAGAGACTGCATTATGCCTGGTTTGTCTGTTTCGGCTGCGCACTGATATTTTTCTGTACCTGCGGCCTGTCCTGCAACGTGTTTTCGGTGTATCTCCCGTTCATTATGGATGAATTCGGATACACCAAGACCCAGATCTCTCTCTTTTCCACGACCAGAACGCTGGCCCAGATGGCTGCGCTCGGCATTATGGGAGGCTTCTATAAAAAGCTTACGCTCCGACAGGGCATGACCTTCGCTGCCATCATCAATATCTCCGGATATTTTGTTTATGCGTTTGCCGATTCCTACGTGATGTTCCTTCTGGGAAATGCGCTGGTGGGCTTCGGATACGGCCTTTCCAATATGGTACCGCTCTCCATGATGCTGGAACGGTGGTTCTATAAGGACCAGACCATGGCCGTCAGCATGTGCAGCGCGGCTTCCGGACTGGCAACCATCGGGGTGCCTTCCGTGATCACCATGGTGATCGAGAAAAGAGGGCTTCGCGCCTCCTTCCTCACAGAAGGAATTATTATGGTCGGTCTTGTGCTTCTGAGCTATCTGATCATCCGGAATGATCCGAAGGATAAAGGCATGCATGCCTTCGGAGAACGGATCCGCCAGATGAGCGCGGGGACCGCGGCCCCGGAAAAAGAGGAAGCGCCGCTGATGACCTCTTTTGACAGGATCCTTGTGTATGCCATGGGCATCGCCGGCGGTGCCGTATGCAGCGCGGGATGGGGCAATATGTCGCTTCTGGCCACGACGCAGGGGTACAGCGCTTCCGTCATGGCTGTCGGAATCACCGTGGCAGGAGCCATGCTCATGGTGTGCAAGTTCCTTTTCGGTTTTCTGTCCGAAAAGATCACTCTTTTCAAAACTTCGATGTTGTTCTCATTCCTGATGGCAGCCGGAACCGCCCTGCTTCTGTTCTCCGGAAGAAGCCAGCTGATCCTGTATCTCGGATACGGTGTTTTCGGCGGTGCCATCAGCATGATCACGATCGGTGTGGTTTCCTGGACCAGCGACTGGGCCTCTGAAAAAGAACGGGACGGCCTGAAACGGGTATTCCAGCTTCTTTACAGTATCGGCGGAATGGGCTTTACCATGATCTCCGGTGTGATGGCCGACCATATGGGCGGATCCTACCTGCCGTCCTATGTCATCCTTCTCGGCTGCTGTTTCTTTATCTGGTTTGTGATCCTTCGGACCTACCGAGTGACCGCACGGCGCAAAAAGGCACTCTAATCTTTTGTGATATACAGCCAGCAGAGGGTGACCGGAAAGAAGGCGACGGCAAGAAGCGTAAGCATCACCTTGTTGTACGGAGTCCAGTCCGCTTCGTCTTTTCTTCCCCGGAGGTACATAAGGGTCCTTTCCGCAAGCTGCACAAAAATCATCACATCCAGAATACAAAGTACAAAAACCCATATTTTTACCAGAACAGTTCCCATTTTCTTTCCTCCCGTTTCGTTTTACAATTCGCAGTTTAGCACAGTCACTGTACGATTAATGGGACAGTGACTTGACATAGGAAGATAATTATGGGATAAAAGAAAGAAATATGGAGGGAGGATGAGGAAATGAAAAAATTCTTCCGTACCGTCTGGCAGGCGGGGTACCCGATCCTGATCGAAAACGGTGTGAATCTGCTGCTGACATTTATTATCCTGATGCTGTATGCGTCCATGTTCTATTCCGCCAACGGCCTGTATGCCATCAGTATTGCGGCGGATGTTCTGGATGAAAACATCATGCTTTTAACAGGTGTCGTATCTCTGGTAATGATCCCGCTCTTTATGCTCATGATCCGGAAAGATACGAAGAAATACGGAGATGAGGAGCCGGATCTCAAGATGAACCTCCGGATCATCCTCATGTGCGTGATCGGTGCCTGCGGCGCGTCGCTGGCTGGTTCTTTTATGATGAGTATGCTGGGGATGCATCAGAGCGATGTGCATTTCGAGCAGTATGTGGAGGTTTTTAATGATACGGCCCCGATCGCAGTCGTTCTGGTAGCAATCATTCTTACGCCCCTTCTGGAGGAACTTCTGTTCAGAGGTCTGGTATTTAAGAGAGTCTGCCGTTCCTACGGAGCAACGATCGCAGCTGTGGTCTCCTCTCTAGTGTATGCCTTCACGTTCGGCGGGATCGCGAGAGGAATCTTCGGCTTTATCATGGGCCTTGTCTATTCCTACGCCTACACCAAAACAGACCGGATCTGGGTGCCGTCTGTAATGCATATGACTGCAAGCACATTTATGATCCTTCTCGATTTTATCATTGAGGAATACGGTCTGGCAGTAGTCGGCAGGGAGGCTGTCACCGCAGTGATCGGCGTGATCGCCGGCATCACGGCCTCTGTCTGCTATGTCCTTTATCTGCAGAAGACCGGAACTGACGTGATCGGAAAGGCCGCGCCGGAAGAAAAGAAGGAGGAGCCCACGGATCCGAAGCAGGAGTGAATTTTATGAAAATCAGAAAACTTGCCCTGGCAGCCCTTAGCGCGGCGCTGTCCTTTGTGGCCTTTGAATTTGTCCGGATTCCGGTATCGGAAACGACCTCGGTGCATCTCGGGAATGCCTTTGTGGTGATCGGGGCGCTTCTTTTAGGCGGCGTGCCCGGCGGTCTTGCCGGTGCGGTAGGCCTTTCGCTTGCGGATCTTCTGGCCGGGCTCCTCGTGAGCGCTCCCAAAACCTTTTTCCTGAAATTTGTGATGGGACTGGTTGCCGGCACGGTCGCAGGGAAGCTTCTGCGTATCCGGGAAAAAGGCGCGGAGAGCCAGATGAGGATTGCCCTGATCTCCTCCCTGGCATCCCTTGGCTTAAACGTGGTCCTGGATCCCGTGACCGGTTATTTCTATAAGATGTATATTCTCGGGCAGCCTCAGGAGCTCGCGGCAACGCTTGCCAAGATCAGTTCCTTTGCCACGTTAATAAACGCCGCACTCTGTACGGTAGTGGTAACGCTTCTCTGGCCGCTTCTCTATCGGGCCTTACACCGCTCGGGCCAGCTTCCCTGGGAAGACAAAGCCTAAGGTGCCGGACCTCTCCGGCAATTCATAAAAGACATGGCACGCAGGTAACTCTTTGCTGTTTCCTGCGTGCCATGTCTTGTAATCAAAGAAAAAAAGTTGTAAAATAAACATTTTAAAGAGGTGTTGTTATGAAAACTTTTTTTGCAAAAGATAAACTGTATCTGCGGGTTGCGGCGGGATTTTTCGCAGGAATCCTCCTTGGAATCGCCTTCCCTGCCTTTTCCATTAACGTCAAGGTCATCGGTGAACTCTATCTGAACATGATCAAGCTCATGATCATCCCGATCGTGATCTGTGCGGTATTCTGCGGCATCGCCAATATCCGGGACGGAGAGCTTCTCCGGAAGATCGGCTTCCGCACCGTGCTGCTCTATGTCCTCATGTTTATCGTTTCTTCGGTAGTGACACTTCTTGTGGCCTATACCGTACGTCCCGGCCTTTCCGCTTCCTTCGAGACCGCACCGGTCTATGAAGGGGAGATTACCGCGCCGACGGTTTCCTCGTTTTTAAGAAACATCGTTCCCACCAATATTTTTAAGGCCATCGCGGACGGAGATACGCTTCCGGTCATCCTCTTTACCGTGGTGTTTGCCGTGGCTATCGTGGCCGTCGGAGACGAGGGGAAACCGGTCACTGTCTTTATGAACAGCCTTTCCAAAGCATTTTTCAGGATGCTTTCCTATTTTATGGAGCTGTCCCCGCTCGGCGTGATGAGCCTGATGGCCACAAGCGTTGCCCAGTACGGCGCCGGCATTTTCGGATCGCTGGCAAAATATATTTTTACCTGCTGGATCTCCTGTATTGCGGTCTTCTTCCTGGTGATGATCCTTCCGTGTTCTCTGATCACGAAGATCCCGGTGAGGAAACTTTTAAAAGCCTGCGGAAAGATTGCTCTTGTGACGCTTTCCACTACGTCAAGCGCCGCAACTCTTCCCACCACGATCAATGTGAGTGTCACAGACCTCGGTGCCCCGGAGGATATCTCCCGGTTCACGCTGCCTCTTGGCTGCACCATCAATATGTGCGGCGGCGCCTGCTCGTTCTGCTGTCTGGCGGTGTTTGTATCTGACTTTTACGGACTGTCGCTTCCCCTCGGGACGATTGTTTTCCTGGTACTGGTGGCAACTCTGATCAACATGGCAGCGCCCGGGATTCCCGGCGGCGGCGTGGTGCTCGGGGCATCCTTTCTGACGATCATCGGCCTTCCCATGGACCTCATGGGGCCGATTTCCGGTTTCTACCGTCTTCTGGACATGGCGTTTACCACCATCAATGTCGAGGGCGATGTGACTGCGAACCTGATCATTGCAAAATCGGTGGAGAATTCATGAGATACGGTGCTTTAATTAACGGCGTTCTGATCATTGCGGGCGGTCTCGCCGGTCTTCTGTTCGGGCGCTTTGTTACGGAAAAGATCAAGGATACCGTGATCCGCGGGATCGGCGTGAGCGTCATGCTGATCGGTCTTTCCGGAACGCTTTCCAAAATGTTTGTTGTGACCGACGGCGGTCTCGGGACCGAAGGCTCGGTCATGCTGGTGGTGTGCCTTGCGCTCGGCGCCGTAGCCGGAGAGATTCTTGATATCGACGGCGCCATGGAGCGGTTCGGCGAGTGGCTGAAAGTGAAAACCGGCAATGCAAAAGAAGGCGGCTTTGTCGATGCTTTTGTAACCACGACCCTCATCGTCGGCGTGGGGGCCATGGCGGTCATGGGATCCATCGAGGACGGGCTGTCCGGGGACAATTCCATTCTGGTGATCAAATCCATCATCGATCTGATCACTGTGTCGTTTCTTTCCAGTGCGATGGGAAAAGGATGTCTCTTTTCCTTTATTCCCGTCACGATCTTTGAAGGTCTCATTACCGTCCTTTCCGGATTCTTAGCGCCCGTGATGACAGAGACGGCTCTCTCCGCCCTCTCCCTGGTGGGAAATTCCATGATGATCATGATCGGGATCAATATGATCCGGGAAAAAACGTTCCGGGCCGGAAATTATCTTCCGTCCCTGATCTTTGCGGTCCTCTGGGCGCTCCTTAAGCTGCCGATGACGTGATTTCCGGATGACAGAATCCGGGAAAGGGTTTATTTAGTATGAACATTGTAATCATGGGCTGCGGCAAGGTCGGTTTGGAACTTGCCTCCACCCTGACAGGGGACGGCCACAGTGTTGCCGTCATTGATAAACAGCAGAAAGCGCTCGATCAGGTTTCCGAAGAACTGGATGTGCTTACCGTCCTTGGAGACGGTGCGGATACCGAAGTGCTACGGCAGGCCGGAATCGAAGAGGCCGATATTTTCATCGGTGTCAGTCCTTCGGATGAACTGAATATGCTCGTCTGTCTGATCGTCGGGCAGATTGCAAAGGCCGAAACCATCGCCCGGGTCCGCAATCCTGTTTATTACCGGGCGGCCGGGGCCTCCCCGGAGCAGCTCGGCGTAAAAAAAGTCGTGAATCCGGAACGGCTTGCGGCCCGCGATATCTATGCGCTGCTGATATACCCGGCACTTTCCCGGGTTGACTTTTTTGCGGAGCGTCAGGGCGTCGTTTTCACGCTTCACTGCCGCCCGGAATACGGATTTACCGGCAGAAGCCTGATGGACGTCCGGAAAGAGACGCATTCCAGGGTACTGGCCTGTGCCGTCCACCGGAAGGACGAGGTATTCGTTCCCGGCGGATCCTTCGTCATCGAGCCTGATGACGAGGTGACCTTTGTCACCAGCCGCGCGGACCTCCCGGAGTTTCTGGCGGAGCACGGTATCAAAAACGAACCGGCCAATGATATCCTGATTACAGGCGGCGGTGCCATCAGTTACTATCTGACCGAGATTCTTCTGGAAAAAAAGAAAAACGTCCGGATCGTGGAAATGAATGACCAGCGGTGCGAATTCCTTGCCGAATCATTTCCGGCTGCCGAGGTGATTCACGGTGACGGAACCGATCGTCGTTTCCTCGAAAAACAGGGGCTCCTGAATGCCGACGCCTTTGTGGCACTGACAGGCATCGACGAGGAAAACATCATTACCGCCAATTTCGCTAAGAACAGGGCGGGGATCAAAGTCATCACCAAAGTCAACCGGACCGATCTCCGGGATGTCATAGAAGCTCTGGATATCGACTCCGCCGTATTCCCGAAGGTCGTCTGCGCCGACGCTATCGCCCAGTATGTGCGTGCCAGAAAGAGCGGCGCCGAGAACCGGCTGGAAGCCTTCTTCCGCTACATGGGGAAACTGGTGGAGATCACCGAGATCATGGCGCTTCCCGGCGATCCGGGGCTTTCCGTTCCCTTAAAGGATCTGAAGCTGAAAAAAGATCTGATCCTTGCGAGCATCGAGCACGACGGAAAGCTGTTCATTCCGTCCGGCATGAGCACCATTGAGGCTGGAGATTCCGTGGTCATTGCCACGAAACATAAAGGAATCTCATCAATAAAGGATATGCTACGTCTATGAATATCGCAGTTGTCGCGTACGTGATCGGAATCGCCATGATGATCGAGGGCGGACTGATGTTTGCTCCCGTTCTGTGTGCCCTTGTTTATGGGGAATCCACCATCCCGTTTGTTCTGCCGATTGTCATCAACATTGTGGTCGGATACGGGCTGTACCGGGCAAAGCCCGACTCGGGAAACCTTCTTTCCAAGGAGGGGGTCGTGGCCACGGCCCTGGTGTGGATCATTCTGTCTCTTACCGGTATGCTCCCGTTTCTTCTTTCCGGCGCGGTTTCCTCCCCGGTGGATGCTTTTTTTGAGACGGTTTCCGGTTTTACCACCACAGGATCCTCCATCCTTACGGACGTGGAGGCACTTCCGAAATCCTGCCTTCTGTGGCGTTCTCTGATGCACTGGATCGGAGGCATGGGGATCTTAGTCTTCATGCTCGCGCTGATGCCGCTTTCCGGCGGAACCCAGATGAACCTCATGAAGGCGGAATCTCCCGGGCCTTCGATTGCAAAACTCGTGCCCAGGGCCCAGGATACCGCGAAAATCCTGTACGGCATCTATTTTCTGATGTCCGTCATCACCATCGGAGTGCTCGTTCTCATGCGCATGCCGCTCTTTGACGCGGTCTGTATCGGACTTGGGGCAGCAGGTACCGGCGGTTTTTCCGTGCTCAATTCCGGCTGTGCTTCCTATACGCCGCTGCAGCAGTCCTTCATTGCCATCGCCATGACGGCTTTCGGTGTCAACTTTAACTTTTATTATTTCTGGTGGATCAAAAAACAGAAAAAAGAAGCCGCAAAGATGGAGGAAGTGAACTGGTACATTCTCCTCCTTCTCGGGACGTCTGTACTGATCACGGTTTCTCTTCTGACGGAACGGCTCTATGAAAGCCCGCTGCCTGCATTCCACGCTGCCTTTTTCCATGCCAGCTCTGTGATGACCACCACCGGATATGCCATGACAGACTGGAACGCCTGGCCGGGATTTGCGAAGACCATGCTGACATTTCTGATGCTGGCCGGTGCCTGCGCCGGTTCCACAGGCGGCGGGCTGAAAATCTCAAGGCTCATTCTTCTTCTGAAATCCTTTGTCCGGGAATGCCGGAAAATCCTGCATCCCATGGCGGTCCGGCGGGTACACATGGACGGAAAGCCCGTGGAAGAGACGGTGGTCCATTCGGTCGGTGTGTATTTCTTTGCCTATATCGGTCTGATGTTTCTTTCCATCGTCCTGGTATCTTTCGACGATATGGGGTGGGAGGAGACTGTCTCTTCCGTTATTGCGACCTTTAATAACATCGGGCCCGGCTTCGGCATTGTGGGTTCCGCTGGAAATTTCAGTTCATTAAGCGCTTTTTCAAAACTGGTCCTGTCAGCGGATATGCTGATCGGGCGCCTGGAGATCTTCCCGATCGTGCTTCTGTTCAGTAAGCAGACCTGGAAAAAATTCTGAATCCTGACTCTGCGCTGTTTCGTCAGTCCGTTTTTGTTATTCCTGTCCCAAATCCAATAGGAGGTCAGCAATGTACGATAAAAACTACCTTGAACTTTTATCCCGGTCATTTCCGGATAAAGCAGCCTGCCGCTCGGAGATCATCAATCTGAATGCGATCCTCGGGCTTCCCAAGGGAACTGAATACTTTTTTTCCGATATCCACGGAGAGGACAAGGCTTTTGTCCACATGCTCCGTTCCAGTTCCGGCGTCATCCGCGGAAAGATCAACATGCTCTTTTCCCACATTCTCCCGGAGTCGGAGCTGCAGGCTCTGGCGCATCTCATTTATTATCCTGAGCGGGTGCTTTCCGAAAAGATCGAAAACGGAGAATTTACCCCGGAATGGCAGGCAATGAACATCTATCGTCTGATCAAGGTATGCCGTGAGGTCTCCCAGAAATATACCCGTTCCAAGGTCCGGAAAAAGATGCCGAAGGATTACGCGTATATTCTGGAGGAAATGCTCACCGTGGACGAGAACGGCGAGGACAAGGACCGGTATTTCCGCAACATTATCAGTACGATCGTGGATACCGACGGGACCGAGGTGTTCATTACGGAACTCTGCAACCTGATCCATGTTCTTTCCATTGACCAGCTGCACATCCTCGGCGATCTGTTTGACCGGGGACCCCATCCCGACAATGTGATCGAGGAACTGAAGAAATATCCTGTCGTGGACTTTGTCTGGGGAAATCATGACGTATCCTGGGTGGGAGCTTCTCTCGGCTGTGACGCTTCGATCTTTTCCGTCCTCCGGATCTCCATCCGGTACAATAACTTTGACATTCTGCAGGACGGATACGGCATCAATCTGCGGGCCCTGTCCCTTTTTGCCGCCGACAGTTACGGGGATGACCCCTGTGATCTTTTCCGTCCGCACGCGCTGGAGGAAAACCAGTATGATTCCATCGATCCGCTGCTCGCGGCAAGGATGCAGAAGGCTGTGACCGTGATCCAGCTGAAACTCGAGGGGCAGCTTATCAAGCGGCATCCCGAATACCGGATGGATGACCGGCTTCTTCTCGAAAAGATCGATTACCAGAACGGCACCGTGGATCTCGGGGGAACCGTCTGCCCGTTAAAGGACACGAATTTCCCCACGATCGATCCGGCGGATCCGTACCGGCTCTCCCCGGAGGAGGCGGAGATCGTGGAACTCATCCGGACCTCGTTCCTCCGCTCAAAGCGCCTCAAGGATCATGTGGCGTTCTTTATGGACCGGGGATGCCTTTTCCGCTGCGTGAACAATAACCTTCTCTATCACGGGTGTATCCCGATGACGGACGACGGCGAATTCCTTTCCGTGGATTTCGGTTCCGGAGCGCTTTCCGGGAAGAGCCTTTTAGAACATCTGGACCGGGAGATCATCGATGCCTATAAGACGGGGGATCCCCGGAAGGCCGACATTTTCTGGTACCTCTGGTGCGGTCCCGCAAGCCCCTTATTCGGAAAAGACAAAATGGCGATGTTCGAGAGCTATTTTATCGACGATAAGGAACTGAAAAAAGAAAAGAACAATGCCTACTTCCGGCTGATCGACCGGAGGGAAACGGCGGAAATGATCCTTCGGGAATTCGGGCTTGACCCGCAGAAAGGGCATGTTATCAACGGCCATGTGCCGGTAAAGGAAAAGTCCGGCGAACATGCCATGAAGGCAGGCGGAAAAGCCTTTGTGATCGACGGCGGGATTGCCAAAGCCTACCATGAGAAGACCGGGATTGCCGGCTATACCCTGATCTGCAACTCCCATTATCTGTCGCTGGCGGCGCATGAACCGTATGAAGAGGGAAAGGAAAAATCCCCGCGCCTCGAGATCGTGGAGTATATGAATCCCCGCATCCGCGTGGCGGATACCGATCTCGGAAAAGAGCTTCGTTCCCAGGCAGAGGCGCTCGAGGAGCTGCTTACCGCCTACCGGGACGGAAGTATCAAAGAAAAACCGAAGAAAAAGTAATAACGTAAGCGTGGTCTGTTAACGGAGGGTTTTATGGATTTTCTCAGACTGCTGATCATCAATCCCGGCTCCACTTCTACGAAGGTGAGCATTTTTGAAAACGGCACCAATGTGGCCACGGAAAGCGTGTTCCACGATGCCCCGGTACTTCTTCAGTACGAGAGCGTCAATGATCAGGTGCCCATGCGGAAGGAATATATTCTTGATTTTCTCCGCCGGCACGGCCTTACGCCCGCGGATATCGATATCTTTGTGGGAAGAGGCGGCGGCGCGTATCCGCAGCGAAGCGGGGTCTGTGTGATCGATGAGCGGCTGGTGGCCGATACCCGCGCCACCGTGAGTGGTTCGGACCATGCCTCCAAGCTTGGCGTGCTTTTAGCGTGGGAGCTCGGGACAGAGGCAGGGAAACCGATGTATACGCTGGATCCCACCAATATTGACGAGATGATCGATGAGGCCCGCATGACAGGAATCAACGGAGTCTACCGGAAATCCCAGCTGCACGCCTTAAATCACCGCGCCATTGCCATGGCCCATGCGAAGAAGATGGGAAGACCCTACCGGGACTGCCGTTTCATTGTGGCCCATATTGACGGCGGCGTGACGGTGGCAGCCCATGCCGGAGGACGGATCATTGATACCACGGAAGGCGCCGGCGGGGACGGGCCGTTTGCCCCCACAAGACTTGGGTCTGTGCCCGTATTAGAGCTGATCAACTGGCTGGACGAGGGACATACCACCGAAGAGGTCCGGAAAATGTGTTCCCGGGCCGGCGGCTTTGTCAGTCATTTCGGCACCAGTGATTCCGATAAAGTCTACGAGATGGTGAAAATCGGCGACCCGCATGCGGTTTTATGCTGGAATACCATGATCTATCAGATTGCCAAATCCATCGGGGAGATGGCGGCTGTCCTTTCGGGCAGGGTGGATGCCATCCTTCTGACGGGCGGTCTCGTGCGTTTTGATTCCATTGTGGAGGGCATCCGGGAACGGACCTCCTTTATCGCCCCCATCGTTCTCTATCCCGGAGAAGCCGAGCAGGAGGCCCTGTGCCATGCGGTGCTTCGGGTGCTTTCCGGAGAAGAAGAGGCCTATACCTACAGCGGCCGTCCGGTCTGGGACGGTTTCGGCTGGGAATGAATCTTTCCGAATTTACAGAAAAATACCGTCTTTCTCTGAACGAGCAGCAGCTCTCCGCGGTCAGCGCCGTGGAAGGGCCGGTGCTCCTTCTGGCGGTGCCCGGATCCGGAAAAACGACGGTCCTTGTGGCCCGTCTCGGATATATGGTCCTCTGCCGGGGCATTGACCCGCAGAAGATCCTGACGCTTACCTATACGGTAGCCGCCACCGGGGAACTGCGGCGCCGGTTTCAGAGTCTTTTCGGCACGGAGGTGCCGCCGGGCGTGGAATTCCGGACGATCAACGGCATTTCGGCGAAAGTGATTGCCTACTACAGCCGCCTTGTGAACCGGGAACCGTTCCGGCTTTGCACGGATGAAAAAGAGATCCTCCGGGCGCTTTCCCTCTGTTACCGGGAGGTCACGGGGGAGTTTCCGCAGGAAGCGGATCTTAAAAATATACGGACCCTGATCACGTATATCAAGAACCGGATGCTGACTCCGGAGGAGATCACGGCCCTCGATGAAGAAAACGACTGCCCGGTATCCGAAATCTACAAAGCCTATCAGCAGTTCATGCGGCAGGAACGCCTGATGGACTATGATGATCAGATGGTGTATGCCCTCCGGATTCTCCGGCAGAGTCCTGAGACACTTGCGGCCCTGCAGGAGAGGTTTCCGTATGTCCTCGTAGATGAGGCGCAGGACACCAGCAGGATCCAGCATGAGATCATCCGCCTCATTGCAGAGAGGAGCGGCAACCTGTTTATGGTCGGGGACGAGGACCAGAGTATCTACGGATTCCGCGCAGCCTGTCCCGAGGCCCTTCTTTCCTTTGAAAAAGATCACCCGGGCGCGAGGGTTCTTCTCATGGAGAAAAACTACCGGTCCCGGAAAGAAATCGTACAGGCTGCGGACCGGCTGATCCGGAAAAACCGCCTCCGGCATCCGAAAGCCATGCAGGCCGCCAGGGAAGAGGAGCAAAGCCGCGAAGACGGAAAAGCCATCACCACCATTCGCGTCAGAAACCGTGCCGCCCAGTATTCGTATCTTGCAAAACTGGCGGCGGAGAACCGGGAGGAGACAGCAATCCTGTACCGGGACAATGAGTCCGTGATCCCGCTTCTGGACCTTCTTTCCCGCCGTGGGATTCCCTACCGGATGCGGAGCGTGGATGCCGCCTTCTTCTCCCACCGGATCGTGACGGATGTGTCAGCGATCCTCCGTCTTTCTCTGGATCCGAAAGACACGGAAGCCTTCCTTACGGTCTATTATAAGCTGGGGATCTATCTCAATAAAAAAGCCGCAATGAGTATCGCGGATCTTTCCGAACGGAACGGGATCTCCGTATTCCGGGCGGCACTCCGGATGCCGGGCCTTCCGCCCTATTCCTACGATGCCATCCGGAAACTTCAGGAGGAGCTTTCCCGGGCGGGGAAGAGTACCGGCGGCGAGGCCTTTGACAGCGCCGTCTATAACACCGGCTATTACGACTGGATAGAACGAAACGGCCTAAGTACCGGAAAGCTTTCCATCCTGAAAGCCGTTGCGGCGCGGGAACCGTCTCCTGAAGATTTCCTCCGCAGGCTTATCGAACTGAAAAGTCTGATGCTTGAGACATCGTCCGGGGACAGCTCCGGGGAAATCGTGCCGCTTATTCTCAGCACGATCCATCAGAGCAAAGGCCTTGAGTACCGGAATGTCTATCTCATGGATGCCGCGGACGGGATCTTCCCGGAGACCGTACCCGGCACAAAAGAGCTCCGGGACCCGGAAGTCCGGGCCGCGTTTGAAGAGGAACGGCGTCTTTTCTATGTCGGGATGACGCGGGCCAAAGAACATCTTTTTATCTTCAAGACAGCTCAGGCGTCCGTGTTCCACCGGGACATCTGCCCGGAATACTATGGGAAGAAATAAAGTTCAATGAAAAAAGATATCATGGACGGAAAAACATTGAGGGTACCATTGATGAAGAACTGTTTGATGTGATCTACTATGCGCTGGCAATCGCAAACATCTATGATATCGATATGGAGCAGGTCGCCAAAGTAAAATCGGAATTGCGGGAAAGCAGATATCCTTCCGATGTAAAATTCGAGGTGGGCAGATAAATCCCGCTTAAGAATCAATAGAGGTATATGACTGTGGAATTGCAGTAAAAACAGCAGACACATGTCACGGGGGCGGTTCCGATTGACATGGAATCATTATCCCATGGAAATTTTGCAATAGCGGAGGAAGAGTCTTCAGGTGGAAGTACAGAGGATCTCAAAGCCGGGGAAGACTGCCCCGGCTTTTTTCATGGCCTCGGAAAGCTCTTCTTCCGTTTCGAAAATGCCGAAAACCGTGGGTCCGGAACCGCTCATCATGGAAAGCACGGCACCTGAGGCGTACAGGAACTCTTCGATTTCCCTGACCGCAGGCACTTTCCCGGCTGTAACCTCTTCGAGGACATTTCCCGTATGCCGGCGGAGCGCCTGTAAGTCTCCCGCCGCGATATCCTCCATGCAGGCTTCCACATCCGGATGATGTACCGTGTCAAAAACCGCATCGAGGGACGTATAGATCTCCTTTGTGGAGACACCTTCAGAAGGCTTCACAAGAAGCACCGGAACGGACACCATGGGAGAGAGTTCCCGGAGGATCTCTCCGATTCCTTCAGAAAGCGCCGTGCCCCCGAGGACGCAGTACGGGACATCCGCCCCGATTGCTACGGAAAGCTCTGAAAGTTCGCGATCCGTTTTCCCAAGCCCGCAGAGTGTATTGACGGCTTTTATCACTGCCGCCGCGTCTGCGGAACCGCCGGCAAGGCCGGCTGCCGACGGGATGCGTTTTATAAGATCGATATGGAATCCCCCGGAGATCCCGAAGGTCTTTTTCATGAGAAGGGCTGCTTTTACGGCAATGTTGCGGGAATCCGCCGGGATATCCGCACCGCCGCCGTGCACGGTGATCGTGATCTCCTCCCCGGGAAGTTTCGTCACGGTCACATCATCATGGAGGGAAAGCTCCTGCATGATCATTTTTACCTCATGATAGCCGTCCGGCCGGATGCCGGTGACATCCAGGACGAGATTGATTTTTGCGTGTGCCTCGTTCATATCTTGTTTACAAATCGTTTTTAGTATTTTTACTTTAAACACATTCTCTGGACATACTTGTTTTTTATCATATAACCAGATGAAAGAGTTGTTGCGATGCTTTTAATTTTTTTCATAATATTTGCCCCGGTCACCTGGACCGGGGCTCCTCCCTTTTTAAAGGGTATTTACTCAGAAATCTCCCTTCCTCCGGATCACAATTGCCGTTTTTCCGTCCTGATAATATGTCAGGGCTTTTTTCATGTCCGAAGCCGGGATGGCAATGCAGCCGCCGGTATTCTGTCCGTTCACCACACAGTGCAGGAAAAGCGCGCTTCCCTTTCCGATCTCGCATCCGGGGTTATAGCCCGTATTGATGGCATAGTCGTAGTATCCGACATAATCAATCAGGTGTTCGGAGGCCCCGGTATACTGCCCGTCTTTTCCCGTGTCGCAGAATTTATTGTATGTTCCGTTGTGTTCTCCGCTCCAGTAATTGGCGGCGGTGACTTTTTTATAGTTCGAAGGAAAACCCTCCTCCGCCCCTTTGATGCCGAACGGGGTGTTCATCAGGAAAGTGCCGAGCGGGGTCTTCTGATCCCCCTCGATCTCCTTGCCGATGCCGCCGCGTCCGAGCTTTGCCGGAACCGCTGCCATCTTCTCCTCCCAGCCGTTTTCTGTTTTCACATAGGCATAGAAGTCACCGGTGGCGTTCTTTTCTTCTCCGTTTGCGGCAACGACAAAAAGGACCGTGACGCCGGAGGGCGCGAGAGTCGCTGCGTCATAGGTTCCTTTCAGGACTGCGCCGCTTTCTGCGCCCGCATTCGTACCGGAGCCGCTGCCCTGCCGCATTGCGGCCAGAGACGGCACCGCGCAGAAAAGCGCTGCCAGAAACGCCAGCAGGAGTATTGTTTTTCCGGATCTCATCATATCGTCTTTCTCACATTCGTATCCAGGAGTTTCTGGAAGCCGTACCATCCGTCCTCATTGACCGGAGCCTTTGACTCTGTCAGCTCTTTGATGGTCTCCAGCTTCGCATCCATATTGTCCATAAAGCTCAGAACAAAAGCCTCCATAAGCGCCGGCTTCTTCGGAGAACCGAACTCATATTCCCCGTGGTGGGAAAGGATCAGATGGATGATCTGATTTCTCATGGGACGGGGGAATCCGCCGATTTTTGCGATCACATCGCTGACCATCTGCGCTCCGATCGTAATATGTCCGAGGAGCTGTCCCTCATCCGTATAGTCATTGGCCGGGAAGACGGAAAGTTCCCGTACTTTTCCCACATCATGCAGGAGGGCCCCCGCGATCAGAAGATCCCGGTTTAAATAGGGATAGTGTTCCGCGGCGCGGTCACACATGGCCGTGACACTTAAGGTGTGTTCCGCCAGACCGCCGATCGTGCTGTGATGAACGCTCTTGGCTGCCGAATGCTCCATGAACATCTTCATGAACTTCTCATTATCAAAGAAGGACTTTAACAGCGCCTTGATATATTCGTCTTTCACGCCGGCCACATAGGTACGGATCTCTTTCTTCATTTCCTCCGGATCTCTGTCCGATACCGGAAAATAATCCGCGGCGACATATTCATCCGGAAGCGCTACCCGGATCCGGTGCACATTGAGCTGATTGGCCCCGTTGAACACCGTCACGGTACCGTCCACCTGCACATAGTCCATTGCGGAGAACTCATGGATAGCCGGGCTTCCGAGATCCCAGATCTTGGCCTCGATCTGACCCGACTTGTCCTGCAGGGTGACATTGGCATATTCTTTTCCGTTCTTTGTCAGGGCTACTGTTTTGGCCTTGCACAGATACACATCTGAAATGTGCATTCCGTCTGTCATATTTCCGATTAATTTCATAAATTTCTTCTTTCTTTCGTTTCTTTGCTTCACTATACCACAAAAGGGCATCCGTGAAAATGAGAAAATCGTTCTGTCAAAAAAACCACCTGTCTTCTGAACAGGTGGCTTTTGTATGCGGTCTACCGGACTCGAACCGATGACCTCCTGCACGTCAAGCAAGCGCTCTCCCAGCTGAGCTAAGACCGCATCGATTGGGCAACACCTATTGTAACTCAGTCCGGGGCAAAAAATCAAGACAAAATTACAGATTTGCTGCTGCGATTTGGGCGATTGCTGCACGTCGCATATTGACCATACATCTATGACTGCAGCAGCGAATCAGAAACGGGCCGGTAGCAGAGGCACTGCCCGGACATTTTCATGAGAGGGATGTGAAATCAGGGAAATCAGACAGTTTCACATCCTCCACATTTTAGGCAGGGATGTGAAACTGATCAAACGAGGCCATTTCCCATCCTTTTTTTGCGTTTTTTTCTTGGAAAAGGATGTGAAACCCATGCATTCGGATACTTTCCCATCCTTTTCTCCCCTTCCAGATCCCGAAAAAGGATGGGGAATCCCGCTTTTCAGACACTTTCCCATCCCTCGTATTTTCAGGAGGGATGGGAAATCAGGCAAATTGACCTGTTTCACATCCTCCTGACCGGGACTACGGAATATGACAGGTAATGTGTTCACTCAGACGTGTGTGCCACAGAGGCATATAGCTGAAATTACAACCGCACCTCCGCAAGTTTTTTTCCGTAAAAGAGGACGTCATGGACCGTAAAGGCATCGTCCACAAAAACAAGATTGGCAAAGTGTCCGGGGGTGACGGCCCCGAAGCGGTCGGAGATGCCGAGTGCTTTGGCGGAGTTTTGGGAAGCGCATAAAAAGACCGTGGAAAGGTCGGCCCCGGTCGTTTCCATAAAGTTTTTCGCACACTGGGCCACGGTAAGACGGCTTCCGAAGAGACGTCCTTCCCGGCTCAGATTGATATCGGGTGTACCGGTCCGGTCAAACCAGGAAGCGCCGGGAGAGGGGAGTTCCTCTGCGGACGCTTCTTTTTTGTAGGAAGAAAACGCATTTTCATACTCCTCCGGATTGCAATCGGCCCGCTTATGATAGGTGCAGTCAGAGACCAGGATAATGTGTTCGGGTCCTGCACAGCGGAGGGCCAGGCGGATGGAAGAAGCCGCCGCATGTACATGATGGCGGTCGCAGATCAGTTCATAATAAAGCCCCGGAAGGGAAAGCGCTACCTGGGAGACGCCGTCCTGGGCATCGCCCGTGAGATCAAAGGCATGCACGCCTTTTGCGTTGCCCGTCGCGCAGAAAAGATGGGTGATGATCTTCGCACCGGCCCTGACGGCGCGGTACATGCTTTCAGGGTCCGCTTCCGTGTGGCCGATATCCATCGTTACGCCGTATTCCCGGATCATCTGCTCCACCTTTTCGGCATGCGGCATTTCCGGGGCATAGGTGCAGTGGAGGATGTTTTTTCCACCGGCGGTGAAAAGACGTCGGAAAGCCTCATCGGAATATTTCCACGCATACTTTCTTCCGGCGCCCTGGCGGGGATTGATATAGGGACCCTCCAGGTGAATTCCGGCAATCGGAGAGGGCATTTCATCGAACGGGAGTTCTCCGGATAAAATCCGTTCTGTCCGCCGGATCTCTTCATTGCACTGATCAATGATCGAAAGGTACCGGTCCATCCGCAGGGAATAGGAGGGAGACGGCGTGACGGTTGTCACCCCGTGCTTAAGGTGTGAGAGCGCGGTTTCCTTCGTATTTTCAATGATATCAAACCCTTCGCCGTACTGATGATACCCGTGCAGATGCTGATCAATGAGCCCCGGCCCCACATAGAGGCCGCCCGCGTCAATGATCTCAATCCCTTTTGGGAGCACGGACGGATCTCCCGGAAGGAGTCCGGTGATCAGGGGGCCGTCGATCAGAAGGATCCCCTCCGAAATGCCGCCGGGCAGCACAAGTTTTCCGTTGATAACTGCTTTCATGAGTGAATGCTCCTTGACAGAAATACACTGTCATTATACACTTTGACGGGAAAAAGGTAAATCGTCCCGTGGAGGAAACTGAAAATGAGTGAAGTTCTGGAAAGATTCCTGAAATATGTCACCTGCGATACCCAGTCAAACAGTCGAAGTGAGACTTTTCCGTCCACGCTCCGGCAGCTCATTCTGGCAGAGATCCTTGCCGGCGAACTGACCAAAGAAGGGGCCAGGGATGTGACGGTCAGCAAAGGGTATGTCTATGCCACGGTTCCGGCGTCCAAAGGGGCGGAAAACGGAAGACCGATTGCCTTTATCGCGCATATGGATACTTCGGAGGAATGCCCCGGGAAGAATATCAGCCCGCGGATCATCCGGGAGTATGACGGTGGGGATATCCTGCTCAATAAGAAAACAGACTGCTGGTCCCGGGTGGCGGATTTTCCGGAGCTTAAGCGCTTTCAGGGGAAAACGCTTGTGGTGACGGACGGTACCACGCTTCTCGGAGCCGATGACAAGGCCGGAATCGCAGCCATCCTTCAGGCGGTCGCCGACTGGAAAAAGACAGACGGGCCGCGCCATCCGAAAATCCAGATCATCTTCACCCCGGACGAGGAGATCGGCCGCGGTGTCGAACAGATCGAGATGGACCGGATCTTTGCCGCCGGCGGCTATACCGTGGACGGCGCGGATGCCGATGAGCTCAGTTATGAAAACTTCAATGCGGCATCTGCCGATGTTTCTTTTCACGGGGTGGCGGTTCATCCGGGAGAGGCAAAGGGCATTATGAAAAATGCCTCCCTTCTTGCGATGGAGTTTGCCGGAAAATTTCCTTCTCATGAAATTCCCGCAGAGACCTCCGGCAGGGAAGGGTTCTATCATCTGACAGAGATGAGCGGCAGCGTCTCCGAAGCGGAACTTCACTATATCCTCCGGGATCATGACAGTAAACTTCTGGAGAAAAAGAAAGCCAATATGCGCCGTGCGGCGGCGGAACTCAACCGCAGGTACGGAAAAGGAACGGTGAAGATCCGGATAAAGAACAGCTACCGCAATATGGCGGAAAAGATCCTTCCGGACAACGCCTGGCTTTTAGAGTGCGCCAGAGAGGCAATCCGGGCGGAGGGAATGATCCCGGACGAAAGCCCGATCCGCGGCGGTACGGACGGGGCCACGCTTTCCTTTATGGGGCTTCCCTGCCCGAATCTCGGAGCCGGCGGGATGTATTTCCATGGAGTGCATGAAGTGCTTTGCGTGGAAAGTCTGGAAAAGTGTGTGAAAGTTCTGGAGGGAATCGCGGAAAGAATGTCCGGGGAGGGCTGAATTTTGGAAACATGGCTGATTGCGGGGCTCGGAAACCCCGATAAAAAATATGAAAATACACGGCACAACGCCGGATTCAGTGCACTGGAGCGTCTTGCGGAGCTTCTGTCCGTGAAGATTTCCGAAGAGAAATTTAAGGGGCTTTCCGGCATTGCCTATCACGGCGGCAAAAAATATGTGCTTTTAAAACCGCTTACCTATATGAACCTTTCCGGAGAATCGGTGAAACCGGCAGCAGCCTACTACGATATCCCGGAAGATCATATCATTGTCATTTACGATGATATCAATCTCACGCCGGGGAAGCTCAGGGTGCGGCCATTTGGATCTGCCGGCGGTCACAACGGCATGAAATCCGTGATCCAGAGTCTCGGAACCGACCGGTTTCCCCGTGTCCGGGTGGGCGTCGGCATGAACGAGATCGTCACGGAAGACGGAGAAAAGATCCGGACGGATCTGGCAAAACATGTGCTTGCGAAGCTTTCCGAAGAGGAACTTAAAATCATGAATCCGGTGTTTCTGGATGCGGCGAAGGCAGCGCTTCTCATCACGGAAGAGGGCTGTGATCAGGCGATGAACCAGTACAACCGTTGAGCAGAGTTTCTCACGGAGTTTTATAATATATGTATAATTCAATAACAACCGATCCTGTCTATCAGGAATTTCTCGAGGAGCGGCAGAGCATGTCCGCCCCCGTCTCCGTCACCGGGCTGAATGAATCCCGGAAGGTGCAGTTTGCCCATGAGGCGGCAGGGGAATCCGGGTGGACTCTGTTTATCACCACCGATGAGAAAAAAACCGCCGAGATCCAGTCAGACTATCTGACCTTTGAGAAAAACGTATGGGTCTATCCGGCCAGAGACCTGCTGTTCTACAATCAGGATATTCACTCCAACTTTATCCGCAACCAGCGTGCCGACGCGAGAAAGCATCTGATCGAAGATGCCGGCGGCGTGCTCGTCACCACGATCGACGGGCTGATGGACAAGATCCCGTCCCGGAAATCCATGTGCCGGGATACGGTGGAACTTTCCGAAGGCATGATCATCCCCATCCGGAATCTTGCAAAGCTTTTAGCCGGGGCCGGATATGAACGGGTTCCCGAGGTGGAAGCCATGGGTCAGTTTGCCGTTCGCGGCGGAATCATCGATATTTTCCCCATGTCCGAGGAAATGCCGGTCCGGGTGGAGTTTTTCGATGACGAAATCGATACGATCCGGATTTTCGACCCCGAAACCAGACGTTCCGTGGAGCGCGTGGAGAAAGCCAGTATCTTTCCGTCGGGTGACGAAGGAAACGAAGAGGTATCCCTCCTGGACTGGTTCCCGGAAAGTGCCCTGATCATTGCCGATGATCCCGTCCGTCTCCGGGCAAAAGCGGAGCTCACGGAAGCCGAGTTCCGGGAGGCGGCGGAAAAACGCCTTTCGGCAGGAGTGACCGCGGATAAGGAAGGGGAGACCGGCCTTGCGGCGGATATTTTCGGCGCTTCGGAAATCATGGACCGCCTGAAGAATCCCCGTACGGTGTATATGGCGGCGCTGGACGATTCCCTTCGGGAATTCGGCGCAAAAAAGCAGTTTGATTTCTCCACCGGGACCACCGGAACCTATAAGGACAGTTTTGAGCTTCTGATTACGGATATCCGTCATTATGAGAAGGAAATGTTCCGGGTCACGGTGATGACGCCGTCGAGAACAAGGGCTTCGCGTCTTGCGGAAAGGCTCCGGGAAGAGGGCATCCATGCCTTCTGTCCGGATGAAAGAAGCGGGGAGCTGCGTCCCGGAACCACGGAGGTGGTCTACGGGACCCTGAACAAAGGGTATCTCTGCCCGGGGCTTCGGTATGTGCTTCTTACGGAGGCGGATATGTTCGGCAGCGCCCGGCCGAAGAAGGCGCATCGGAAAGGCGGATTCCAGGGAGAAAAGCTTTCTTCCCTCGAAGAGCTCTCCGTCGGCGACTATGTGGTGCATGAGAGCCACGGAATCGGCGTCTATAAAGGAATCGAACGGATCGAACAGGACGAGGTCGCCAAGGACTATATTCATATCGAATACGGGGACGGCGGGTCCCTTTATCTTCCTGCCACCCGCCTGGATCTCGTGCAGAAATATTCCGGGGCGGACGGGCGAAAACCGAAATTATCAAAGCTCAACTCCGGAGAATGGCAGAAGACCAGACAGCGGGTGACCGGTGCGGTCAATGATCTGGCAAAGGAACTGGTGGAACTGTATGCCCGCCGTTCGGTGATCAAGGGATTTCGGTGCGGCCCGGATACCGTATGGCAGAAGGAATTCGAGGAACTGTTCCCCTACGAGGAGACGGAAGATCAGCTCAATGCGATCGAAGCGGTCAAACGCGACATGGAGTCGGAACGGATCATGGACCGTCTGGTCTGCGGAGATGTGGGCTACGGAAAGACGGAGATTGCCCTCCGGGCCGCTTTCAAGGCCGTGCAGGAGGGACGTCAGGTGGTCTATCTCGTGCCCACGACGATCCTGTGCCGTCAGCATTACAATACCTTTAAGGAACGGATGGCGAAATTCCCCGTGGAAGTGGATATGATGTGCCGCTTCCGGACCTCCGCCGAGAATAAAAAGACGGCGGAACGGCTGAAAACGGGTCTCTGCGATATCGTCATCGGCACCCACCGGGTGCTTTCCAAAGACGTGAATTTTAAAAATCTCGGTCTGCTCATCATTGATGAGGAGCAGCGGTTCGGCGTGTCCCATAAGGAAAAGATCAAGAAGCTGAAAAATGACGTGGATGTTCTCGTCCTGACGGCAACGCCGATTCCGAGGACGCTGCATATGTCCCTTTCCGGGATCCGCGACCTTTCCATTCTGGAGGAGCCGCCCTTTGACCGTGTCCCGATCCAGACCTATGTGATGGAGTATAACGATGAACTCGTCAGGGAGGCTGTGAACCGGGAGCTCTCCCGGAACGGTCAGGTGTTTTATGTCTATAACCGCGTGAAGGGAATCGAAGAAAAAGCGGCGCACCTCCAGCATCTCCTGCCGGAGGCCCGGGTGGAGTATGCCCACGGCCAGATGCCGGAGAGACAGCTCGAAAGCATTATGGTGGATTTTGTTGAGGGGAATATCGATGTTCTTCTGTCCACCACGATCATTGAAACAGGCCTTGATATCCCAAATGCCAATACGCTGATCGTTGACGGAGCGGAGAATCTGGGACTTTCCCAGCTGTACCAGATCCGCGGGCGTGTCGGGAGAAGCAACCGCACTTCGTACGCATTTCTGATGTACCGGAAAGACCGGATTCTGTCCGAGGAGGCGGAAAAACGGCTGAAGGCCATCCGCGAGTTTACGGAATTCGGTTCCGGTATCAAGATCGCCATGCGGGATCTCGAGATCCGCGGAGCGGGTAATGTGCTCGGTTCCGAACAGTCCGGCCAGATGGAGGCCGTCGGATACGAGCTCTATGTCAAGCTCCTGAAAAAAGCGGTCCGCCTGTTATCCGGCATCGTGGAGGAAAGGGAGGAGTTTGTCACCACGATCGACTGCGATGTGGACGCCTTCATTCCGGACACCTATATCCGGAGCGAATATCAGAAACTCGACATTTACAAGAGAATCTCGGGGATCACGAACGAGGAGGCCTATGCGGATATGCAGGACGAACTGACCGACCGGTTCGGGGATATCCCGGCCGAGGTGGAGAATCTCCTTCGGATTGCGCTCACAAAAGCCATTGCCCACCGGGCGTCCATTTCGGAAATCACGATTAAAAAGGACAGTTTCTTCATGACATTTCTGCCGGATGCCCGGATCAATGTGGACGCCGTTCCCGATGTGATCGCCGCGGAAAAAGGAAAGCTCAGGCTCGAGCGGGGAAAAAATCCGAGGCTTCTGTACCGGGATCTTAAGTCCGTGCATATTGATGCGGGACCGCTTCTTCTGAAAGTCGGAGAGATCTTAGGAAAAATTGTCCTATAACAAAGGAAAAAGTCTTTAATTTATTGACATATCGCCGGAACTACTGTATAACTTTAACTGTAAAAAAACTCTATCAGGAGGATTTCATAATGAATAAGGCTGAACTTATCGCAGCTTTGGCTGCAGAAGCAAATGTATCAAAGAAGGATGCTGACGCTGTTCTTAAGGCTCTTTCCGCAACCATCAAGGCAGAAGTGAAGAAGAAAGACGGAAAGGTTGTGATTCCGGAGATTGGTTCCTTCAAGGCACAGAAGCGTGCTGCACGTACTGTCAGAAATCCCAGAACCGGTGAGACCATGAAGTCAAAGGCCTGCAAGGTTCCGAAATTCACCGCAGCGAAGGCTTTCAAGGAAGCAGTTAAGTAATTGAGACTGGATAAGTACCTGAAAATTTCGCGCCTGATCAAGAGGCGCACTGTGGCCGCGGATGCCTGTGACGCCGGACGTGTACTGGTGAACGGCGTGCCCCGCAAAGCGGCGTATGATGTGAAACCGGAGGATATCGTTGAGATATCCTTCGGTGAATCTTTCGTTAAGGTACGTGTTCTTTCGGTTGAGGAAAATGTCCGGAAGGATGATGCGAAAGACATGTACGCCTATGTCTAATTATGCGGGGAGTCAGAAAAAGAAGAAAAACCGGGCTGGCCGGGGGGCTTGAGATCGTGGCGGTCATCATTATCATCGGAGTGGTGGCTTACATGATGATGACCAATACCAGAAAACTCCGTACCGCCGAGCATGAGTATACGGCCAAAGAGGAACTTTTAGAGCGGGCGATTGAAGAAGAAAACGCCCGCACGGAGGTCCTGAAAGAACAGAAAAAGTACGTGAAGACAGATCAGTATATCGAGGAGGTAGCCCGGGACAAGCTCGGACTCATCAATCCGAACGAGGTACTGTTTAAGGAGAATGAGTAGAATATGTCATGAGGAGAGGCAGCAGGCCTTTCCTCATTTTTCTTTTTAGTGGTTTTTCACAGTTCCCGCAGCGGTTATTTATAAATACCTACAAAAAACAATTTTTTATGTGTACATTTGAGCACTTTATACAAATCTGTGCTATAATCCCGGTATTGAGAGGGGTTCTGCGCTTTGAGTGTCCGGAACCTGTGAGAGGGACATACCAATATGAAAAAAGAGATGATTGCAATGCTCCTGGCCGGCGGTCAGGGCTCACGGCTCGGAGTTCTTACAGAGAAAGTGGCCAAACCCGCCGTGGCATTCGGCGGGAAGTACCGGATTATTGATTTTCCGCTTTCCAACTGCATTAATTCCGGAATCGATACCGTGGGCGTGCTGACCCAGTACCAGCCGCTTCGGTTAAATTCGCATATCGGGATCGGAATCCCGTGGGACCTTGACCGCAATTACGGCGGCGTGACGGTCCTTGCGCCGCATGAGACCATTGCCGGGTCGGACTGGTATTCCGGCACGGCCAATGCGATCTATCAGAATATTGATTTCATGGATGCCTACGATCCGGAGTATGTGCTGATCCTTTCCGGGGATCACATCTACAAGATGGATTACGAGGTGATGCTTGAGTACCACAAGGCTTCCGGAGCCGCCCTCACCATTGCCTGTATGCCGGTACCGTGGGAGGAGGCCTCCCGTTTCGGTCTGGCTGTCACGGATGCGTCCGGCCGGATCACGGAATTCCAGGAGAAGCCGACGGAGCCGAAATCGAATCTTGCCTCCATGGGTATCTACATCTTCAGCTACGGGGTTCTGCGGGAGGCTCTTATGACCCTCAGGGACCAGCCGGGGTGTGATTTCGGCATGCATGTGATTCCGTATTTACGGGAAAGCGGGGCAAAACTCTATGCCTATGAGTTCAACAACTACTGGAAAGATGTCGGAACCTTAAGCTCCTACTGGCAGTCCAACATGGAGCTTGTGGATATCGTCCCGGAGTTTAATCTGTATGAAGAGTTCTGGAAGATCTACACCAAGAACGAACTGATCGAGCCCCAGTATCTCGGACCGGAGAGTGATGTGCAGAAGACACTTCTCGGCGCCGCCTGCCAGATCTACGGAACGGTGAAGGGATCCGTGCTGAGTGAAAACGTAACGGTGGAAGAGGGCGCGGTGGTCACCGATTCGATCATTATGGAAAATGTGAAGATCGGCCGCGGGGCGCACCTGGATAAATGCATTATCGCGGAAAACACCGTGATCGGAGACGGAGCGGTGCTCGGGGAAGGGGAATTTGCCGAGAGTCTTTACAATAAAAAGGTCTATTGTGCGGATCTGGTGACCGTAGCGGAGAATTCCGTCATTCCGGACGGCGTGCATATCGGAAGGAATACGGCCATTTCCGGCGTGACAGACCTCACGGATTATCCGGACGGGATCCTTCCCTCCGGCGGCTATATCGTAAAGGAAGGGGAAAAAGCATGAGAGCGATCGGGATCATCCTCGCAGGAGGAAATTCAAAAAGAATGCGTGAACTTTCCGCCAAGCGCGCCATTGCCGCCATGCCGATGGCCGGCGGATACCGGAGCATTGATTTTGCCCTTTCCAATATGACAAATTCCGGCATCAAAACCGTTGCCGTTCTGACCCAGTACAACTCCAGGTCCTTAAACAAGCATCTGAGTTCCTCCAAATGGTGGGATTTCGGGCGGAAACAGGGCGGCCTCTATGTGTTCAATCCGACGATCACCGCCGAACGTTCCGACTGGTACCGCGGCACCGCCGATGCCCTCTACCAGAATCTGGATTTCCTGAAAACAAGTCATGAGCCCTATGTGGTGATTGCTTCCGGTGACGGCATCTATAAGATGGACTATAACCGGGTGCTGGAATATCATATTGAGAAAAAAGCCGACATTACGGTGGTTACCCGGGATTTCCCCGAAGGAGAGGATCCGACGCGGTTCGGTTTTATCCGGGCCAATGCCGAGGGACGCATCATCGATTTTGAGGAAAAACCCATCTCCACGGACAAGACCACGATCAGCTGCGGAATCTATGTGATCCGAAGACGTCATCTCATCGACCTTCTGGAGATGACAAAGGACGAGGGAAACTATGATTTCGTGAAGGATATCCTTGTCCGGTATAAGGGCGTGAAGAGAATTTTTGCCTACCGGACAGAGGAATACTGGGCCAATATCGCCAGCGTGGATTCCTATTACCGGACAAACATGGATTTCTTAAAGAAAGAGGTTCGCGGATACTTTTCCGCGGAGCCCGCGGTCTGTTCCAAGGTGGATGATCTGCCGCCGGCCAAACTCAATGAGGGCTGCGTTGTCCGGAACTCTCTGGTTGCGGACGGCTGTATCGTCAACGGCACGGTGGAGAATTCTCTTCTGATGAAGAACGTGTATGTCGGCAACAACTGCCGGATCGTAAATTCCATTATCCTGAACGAGGTCTACATCGGGGACGGATCCGTGATTGAGAACTGTATCGTGGAGTCAAGAGATGTGATCGGACAGGGTTCCGTCTACCGGGGAGATCCGGGGAACATAAAGATCGTCGTCGTAAAGAACGAGAGATATGTATGACAAAAAGCGGGGCGTCAGGCGTCACTGGCGCCCCGCTTTTTTGCATGGAAATCAACACACGCTTGACAAATTGCCGTAAATTGCATAAGATATCTTTTGCCGGGGTCCTGCGCGATGGGATACTGTGAACCGTGTCAGGATGGGAACATAGCAGCACTAAGCAGATACTCTCATGTGCCGCGGGGTAGCCTCGGCACTTTCAATTTTAAAGGAAAACATTCAGAAATCGCCTTTTTACTTCTATGTCTGTATCATATTACCCAAAACTCATCGAACCGAAGGTTACCCGTGCTCTCATGGACGAGCTCGGCTATACCACCAAAAAACGTTTCGGTCAGAACTTTCTGATCGATGAACGTGTTCTTTCCCGGATCATTGAAGGCGCCGGGATCACGAAAGACGACACCGTCCTCGAGATCGGCCCCGGAATCGGGACCATGACTCAGGCACTGTCCGAAGCGGCCGGAAGGGTGATCGCCGTGGAGATCGATCCGGATCTGATCCCCGTGCTCGGGAGGACCCTTTCCGGCTGCGGGAATGTGACCGTGATCCATAAAGATGTGCTGGCAATGGATCTTCTCACGCTGGACGGGATTTTTTCTTCCGAAAAGGACGGAAAATATAAGGTCGTCGCCAATCTTCCCTATTACATCACGACTCCGATCCTCATGAAACTCCTCGAAAGCGGGGCGCCTATTGAAAGTATCACCGTCATGGTGCAGAAAGAGGTGGCCGGGCGGATGCAGGCCCCTCCGGGCGGAAAGGACTACGGTGCGCTTTCTCTGGCCGTTCAGTATTACTGCGATACGGAGATCATCGCCAATGTGCCGCAGAATTCCTTCATTCCGCGGCCGAAGGTGGACTCCGCCGTGATCCGCCTCAGAAGATATGAGGCCCCGCCGGTTGAACCGGAGGATACGGAGTATATGTTTACTTTGATCCGGCAGGCATTTTCCCAGCGGAGAAAGACACTGGTCAATACCTTAAAGGGCGATCCGAAGCTCGGACTTTCCAGAGAACGGATCGAGGAAGCCCTCCGGGAGGCAGGACTTCCGCCGGATATCCGCGGCGAGCGGCTTTCTCTTTCCGAGTTTGCGCACCTTTCCGACCGCCTCAGGAAAAGTCCTCCGGCGGTGACCTGACAGAAAGACACAGATGGATTCACATGAGGTAATAAAAATGTTTCGTATACTGATCGCCGGTTTTAAACTGGAAACCAACAGCTTTTCCGAACAGCCCACCACGCTTTCGGATTATCAGAAAAGATCCTTCCTTTTCGGGGAGGAAGTGAGGGAGAAATTCACCGGAACAAAGTCGGAGCTCGGTGCTTTTCTGGAACTTTCGGAGAAGCGGGATGATGTGGAGATCATCCCCGTGATTGATGCCAATACAAACCCCGGCGGACCGATCACCCGGGAAGCTTATGAGACGATTAAAGAGGTGATCCTCGAAGAATATCAGAAGGCAGCGGCCGCAGGCGGCGTCGACGGCATCCTTCTGGCGCTGCACGGCGCCATGGTGACGGAAACCGGCGAGGACGGGGAAGGAGAGCTCCTTGGGGCGCTCCGGGAGGTGACGGGACCGGATCTTCCGATCATGTGCACCCTCGATTTCCATGCCAATATGACCGCGGAAATGGTGGAAAATGCCACAGCGCTCTTTATTTCCCGCTATTATCCGCATACGGATTTCTATGAACGGGGCCTGGATGCCGCGGATCTGATGATGAAAGTCCTTCGGAAAGAGGCACATCCCGCGGCGGCGATGAAGCGCATGCCGCTCATTTATCCGCATATTCCCACCTCCGACGGCCCCATGCCGGAGCTGATCGAAGACCTCATCGGGGAGAGCAGTCAGCAGGGCATTTATTATGCGTATTTTGTGGCAGGTTTTTCCAGAGCGGATATTTCCATCCAGGGATCCTCGATCTACTGTGTCACCGAAGCGGACAAAGACCTTGCCGAAGGCATCTGCCGGAAATATTATGACCGGGTGGTCGGTAATATTCACGCCTACGGTCTCGATTTTCCGGATCCCGCCGAAGCCTGTGCCGAGGCTCTGAAAAACCCCGGCCTGACGGTGCTCGCAGATGCGGCGGACAACCCGGGATCCGGCCTGATGGGAGACGCCACGGAGCTTGTGCGTCTTCTGGTGGAAGCCGGCGCGGGAGCGTCGGAAGGCACCTATGAGGGACACCGGACGAAAGGAGTGGCCGTAGGGACCATCTGGGATCCCGAGACGGTGGAGGAGGCTATGAAAGCCGGCCCCGGCGCGACTATCCATGTACGCCTCGGGGGAAAATCCAATCCGATCGTGGGAGCGCCTCTGGAGATCGATGCCTATGTCCAGGGGCTGAGCGACGGCAATTACCGGGTGAAAGGTCCCATGGTACATGGTGTGTGGCAGAAAAACGGGCCGAGCGCGACGCTTCTCTGGAACGGCTTTGCTTTTGTGGTGATCTCCAACCGCACCCAGACCTATGATCTGGAGGTTTTCCGCCATAACGGGATAGAGCCGCTTGACTATCATATTATTGTCGTCAAGTCGGCCGTTCATTTCCGCGCGGCCTACCGGCTTCTTGATGCAAAGATCGTGGCGCTTGATCTGCCGAACCTGACTTCCTTTGACGAAAGAAAAGTGCCGTACCGTCACGTTCCGCGTCCGATCTATCCCTTAGATGAGATCGGAGAAACGTAAGATGGAGGATCTCCGGCGGATGGTGGAGCGGATGAGCCGGGGAAGCCGTACGGCAGTCGTAACCGTCAGGCTCTCGGGTGGGGTCCTGAAAAAACTGGACAGGATTGCCAGAAGAAAAGGAAAGTCCAGAAACGAGATTATCAACATGTATATGGAATTCGCCATCAACAACCTCCACGGTGATGAAAAATAACCCACAAGAGCTGCGAGAAACATCGAGTGGCATGAGTTTCGTGAAACATCGAGTGGCATGAGTTGCGTGAAACATCTTCGTGCGTGAAACTGCGGCTTCGCCGTGTTTCACACACGGAGATGTTTCACGCAACTCATGAATAGACCGCGGCGTTGCCGTGTTTCACACACGGCGACGTTTCACACAACTCATGCGCAAAGCTCATGCAACAGAACAATATGCCACACTATACAGAACAGGAAAAATACATGCGCGCCGCCATCCGTCTGGCGAAAAAGGCCGCCTCGATCGGGGAGGTTCCCATCGGCTGCGTGATCGTACGGGACGGAAAAATCATCGCCCGCGGCTATAACAAACGCACGACGACAGGAGATGTCCTGAATCATGCCGAGATCATCGCGATCCGGAAAGCCTGCCGGCTGACCGGCGACTGGCGTCTGGAAGAATGCGAACTCTACGTGACGCTGGAACCCTGCCCCATGTGCGCCGGCGCAATTGTACAGGCCCGGATTCCGCGCTGCTATATCGGATGCATGAATCCGAAAGCCGGGTGTGCAGGTTCGGTCACGGATCTTTTCCATGAGGCGCGGCTGAATCATGAGGTAGAAACCGTCACCGGCACTCTGGGAGAAGAGTGCAGTGCCCTGATGAAAGACTTTTTCCGCGAGCTCCGAAAGGCGCATCCGGTCAAGGTAAAGTATAAAAGAGATGCGGCAGGAGGAGAGGCATGAAAATCTGCGGACTCATGAAGACAACGCTCTTAGACTATCCGGAGCATGTGGCCTGTACGGTATTTACCGGCGGCTGCAATTTCCGCTGCCCGTTCTGTCATAATGCGGAACTTCTGGACATGAATCTCCCCGCGGAGTACTCAGAGGAAGAAATTTTCGCGTTTCTCCGGAAGCGGTGTCATACGCTCGAGGGCGTAGCCGTCACCGGCGGGGAGCCGACCCTGCAGCCGGATCTCTGTTCCTTTCTCAGGAAGATCAAAGAGGAGTTCGGTCTTCTTATAAAGCTTGATACCAACGGGATTCGGCCGGAAACGGTACGGCTCCTTGCGGAAGAGGGCCTTGTGGACTATGTCGCCATGGATATCAAGGCCGGACCGGAAAACTACCCGGCGGTGGCGGGAATGACAGAAGCAGCCGATTCCGCGTGGTTTCGGAAAGTGACGGAGACCAAAGATTATCTGCTTCGGGGTCATGTGCCGTACGAATTCCGTACGACCGTGGTAGACGGACTCCACACGGAAAAAGACTTCGAACAGATCGCAGCGTTTATCGAGGGGGCGGAAACCTATGCGCTCCAAAGCTTTAAGGATTCCGAAAATGTCCTCTGCCGGGAGGCCGGATTTACCGAGCCGAAGCCGGAAACCCTCCTTCGGTACCGGGACATCGTATCCCCGCATGTGAAACGGTGCCTTCTGCGCGGGGTAGATATAGAGATTTGATTCAAAGTTTCCGTGCCTCCAGCGGAAACCTTCTAATGGGACGCTGTGAAAAAAGTGCTGCTCCCATCCTTATGCCCCCATCCCGGCGGCTAAGCGGTGCGGTGCCCGGCTTACGCCGACCGCACCAGCCGCCTCCCGGGGCAACGGATGTCCGCGACGCATTTTTTCAACATAATCAGCAGGATTCCCCGCCCTCTATAGGGCGGGGAGGAATGCGTCCGGACAATCTGTGACTGATTTTTTTGCCACATTTTTTGTCCTCAGCCCTGCAGCCATCGGCAATCATTAGTCACATTTTTCAGAAGTGTTTGATAAGCTCACTCAGATATGATATAATAAATTTCGGGTGAAATATGGAACAGACAATCACGGCAAAAATCAAGATCGATGTGTCGGAGGAACAGAAAGAGATCCTCCTTCAGACGATGCGCGCCTATCAGTCTGCCTGTAACCTTGTTTCTGCCTATGTCTATAAATCTCACGATCTTCGCAAATACACTGTCCAGAAAAACACCTATGACAAAGTACGCGCTGTCTGCGGCCTGAAGTCCCAGATGGCATGCTCCGTTGCGTGGAATGTCGTCGCCCGGTATAAGACCATCCTCGAAAATGAGGGAAAATGGATCCGCCCGGACTTCCGGAAGCCGCAGCTCGACCTTGTATGGAACAGGGACTATTCTCTGAACGGGGAACGTTTCTCCGTGAACACGCTCACCGGAAGGCTGAAACTCACCTTCCACAGGGAAGGCATGGAAAAGTACTTTGACAGCGCAGTGTACCGTTTCGGGACGGCTAAGCTTGTCTATCGGCACGGAAAGTTCTATCTTCATATCCCGGTCAGCTATGAGATCCCTGAAACAGACCTCAGAGAAGTCAGCAATGTCGTGGGTATTGACCGCGGCATCAACTTTGTCGCTGTCACATATGATTCCCGCCATAAAAGCGGCTTTGTGAGCGGAAAGGCAATCAAACAGAAACGGTCACACTACAAGAAGCTCCGTCAGGAACTTCAGATGAAACACACCCCTTCCTCCAGAAGAAGGATCATAGCGATGGGCAATCGAGAAAACCGTTGGATGCAGGATGTGAACCACTGCGTCAGTAAGGCACTCGTGACGGAAAACCCGCCGAAGACCCTCTTTGTCCTGGAAGACCTTACAAATGTCCGTACGGCCACGGAACGGGTAAAGACGAAGGACAGGTATGTTTCTGTCTCCTGGTCGTTCTATGATCTTGAACAGAAGCTCCGTTATAAAGCTGCAGGGAAAGGCCAGAAAGTGATCAGCGTGGACCCGCGCTATACCTCTCAGACCTGTCCGATGTGCGGGCATACGGAACCGGCAAACCGGAACAAGAAGATCCATCTTTTCAGCTGCAGAAACTGCGGCTACCGCTCCAACGATGACCGGATCGGAGCGATGAATCTGCATCGCATGGGAATCGAGTATCTGATAAAAGAGACTCACAGAGTACCGGATGCAGAGGAAACCTGCGAAAAGCAGTCGGTATAGAGTACATCTTTCTACCGAGGGGCGCGTGTCAGCCGTCCCGTGATGTGACCTCAGCACAGCAGCATCGTGTGATAAAGGCAGGAGCCGGAAGGCGTTCGCACTGCTGGAGAGTCACAAGCTCCGCCCTCTATAGGGCGGGGTAGTTGACCGCGTTCCCCTTAGAAGTTTTCCGCTTCCGGCACTCTGTCGTGAAGGTTTCCGCCGGAGGCACGGCCCCGCAGGGAAAGTTTACATAAGGCTTATGATTTTTGATACCCATGCACATTACGATGACCATGCATTTGATGCGGATCGGGAGGCGGTAATCAGGAGCCTCCCTTCTTTCGGCGTGGAAAAGGCCGTCAATGTCGGCGCCTCCCTGCGGGGATGCCGGGAATCGATCCGGCTCTCCGGGGAATATCCGTCAATATATGCCGCTGTCGGCATTCATCCGGACGAATGTCTTCTGATGGAGGAATCCTGGATCGAGGAACTGAGAACGCTTGCGGAATCTACCGCAAAATGCGTGGCGGTCGGAGAGATCGGACTTGACTATCACGGATTTGATATCTATGACGACAAGCCGGACAAAGAGACGCAGAAGAAATGGTTTCTCCGGCAGCTTCATCTCGCGGCGGAGCTGTCCCTTCCCGTGATCGTCCATTCCCGGAATGCCTGTGAGGATACCGTGGCGATCATGCGCGAGGCCCGGGAAACGCTCGGAGTAAAGGATGCGGTCATTCACTGCTTCTCCTATTCCCGGGAGACGGCGGAAGAGTTTGTGAAAATGGGATATTATCTCGGTTTCGGCGGATCCACGACCTATGAGGGACAGAAAAAGATTACAAAAGTGCTGAAGGCGGTTCCGATGGAACGGATCCTTCTGGAAACCGACTGCCCGTACTTAAGCCCGGTTCCGCACCGGGGAGAACGGAATTTCTCGGGAAATCTCCCCTGTGTCCGTGACAGGATCGCGGCAATCCGGGAAATCTCACCGGAGGAGGTGGAGCGGATCACCCGGGAGAACGCACTCAGGTTCTATCGGATCGCGGAGGAAGAAAGGAAAGTATGAAGAAAGATATTAAAGTAATTGCGCTGGATCTGGACGGTACGCTTCTGGATCCCGGGAAAAATATCTCACCGTATACAAGGGATACCCTTTGGGAGGCTTCTGAGCGGGGCATTGAGATCGTTCCGGCCACCGGGCGCTACTATAGCGCCATGCCGCTTTGCGTGCGGGAGCTTCCGTTCATCCATTACTCCATCAATATTAACGGCGCGACCGTTATGGACCTTCGGGAGAATAAAAAGGTTTACAAGGCGGAGATCCCCCTTCGGGAAGCGCTTTCGATCATGCAGTGGCTTGACACGAAACCGGCTCTTTATGACTGCTACATGAACGACCACGGATGGATCACCGGATCCTTTAAGGAAAAGGCTGAGCAGTATGTGAAAGATCCTCATTATATTGATATGGTAAAGAATCTCCGGGAGTCTGTGCCGGAACTGAAGGCATTTATCACGGCAGAGGGGCGGGACATTCAGAAGGTCCAGTTCTTCACCTATGATCATGATTTCCAGCAGGAGGTGCTGTATCACGGTGCGGAACTTTTCCCGGACATTATCTGCACGTCCTCCGTGAAAGATGAAAATGTGGAGTTTAACAACATCCGGGCCAATAAGGGCGCCGCGCTTCTCGGACTGGCGGAGTACCTCGGGTACGGTCAGGAGAACACCATGTCGTTCGGAGACGGTTCCAATGACATCCCCATGATCCGGACGGCGGCGGTCGGAGTCGCCATGGCGAATTCCGCCGACGAGGTGAAGAGAGCGGCTTCAGCGATGGCGCTTTCCAATGCCGAAGACGGGGTGGCCAGATTCATCCGGGAATACTGCTTTACATGAGCCAAGTCGGGGGCCAAGCGGTCT
>JAZUHZ010000196.1:0-6219 GCA_045642005.1 Candidatus Avilachnospira sp. | reverse complement strand
TTCTTCTGGAAGATCGCGTAAATGATCAGGATCGGAAGCATGAAGGATACGCAGGCTGCTGTGGTGTAGCCCCAGTTCTGACGAACACCGGTACCGGACTGGAAACGAAGGATCGTTACGGCTGCGGGAAGAAGGTCTTTCTTTACCACGAGCTGCAGAGCGAACACATACTCACCCCAGAAATCAAGGAGCGCGAAAATACCTGCTGTGACAAATCCGGGCCGCATGATCGGAAGCATGACCTTATAGAAGGTCTGGAACGAGGTAGCGCCATCCACAAAGGCCGCCTCTTCGAGCTCATGCGGCAGCGTTGCAAAGAACGACTGCATCGTATAAACAATGAAGGGGATCTCATGGGCCGTATAGAACAGCACGAGCGCAAGTCTCTTGTTATAGAGTCCGAGCATTCTTCCGATATAGAAGGACGGGGTCAGGGCGATCATGGACGGAACCAGGAGCAGCAGGAGATAAAGTCCGCTTAAGGTAGCCTTCATGCGGATATTTCTTCTTGCCAGCTCGTAGGCTACCATGGAACTTAACACGAGGGTCAGTACCAGGGCGCCGCCGCAGATGATCAGGGTATTGATGTAGCCGGAACCCATGGAAGCTTCCTCCCAGGCACCCGGGAAGTTTTCCATGATGTTATCGATCGGGTGTGCCGGCAGTGACCAGATTCCTGCGTAGAACTCTTCGGAGGTCTTGGTCGAAGTAAGGAACATGATATACACGGGAATCAGGATGAAGAGCGACCAGATGATCATGCACACTCTTGTCGCGAGTGTTCCCCAGTATATCTTGAACTGTTTCTTTTTCATAGTCTCCCGCCTCCGATCAATACTCGTAGGTTTCTCTCTTCATAACTTTCAGGATGAAGAGGGAGAGGAGCATGGTGATCACGAGCATGGCCACGGAGATGGCAGATGCATAGCCGTAGTCAAGGTTGGTGGTGATCTGATAATACATGTAGGACGAAATGATCTGGGATGCGTTATCAGGGCCGCCTCGGGTGATGATGTAAACAAGACCGAAGCCGAGGTTGATGGCACCCTTGACGAAGAACAGCATAGAAGTTGTAATTACGTCCCAGGTCAGCGGAACAGTGATCTTGACGGTCTGCACAAAATCATTGGCGCCGTCGATTCTTGCTGATTCGTAAATATCGTCCGGAATATTCGAAACGCCGGCCATCAGATAAGCCATGTAGAAGCCCATCTGTCTCCATACCACGACGATGATCAGTGAGGTCATAACGATCTTGGTATCGCCAAGCCAGAGAACAGGCTCCAGACCGATGCTTTCCAGAATGGTATTGAGAACACCGAAGGTGGGGTTGAACATGGTCATCCACATGATGGAGATGATCATGGACGGGATGGCGCAGGGAAGGAAGAAGAGAACACGGTAGAGCTCACGTTCCTTGAGCCTGGGGTTCTTGGTCAGCGCTACGGCACCGATGAATGCCAGCGGGAAGCATACCACGGAGCTTCCGATATAGAGCTTGAAATAGTTCCATACGGATTTCCAGAAGATATGGTCCTTCAGCATCTTGGCATAATTGACAAATCCTACCCACTTGACCTTCATGTCAAATCCGCCGAAGTTGGTGAATGAGAAATAGAGGCCGGCGATGGCGGGAATGGCAAACAATACTATAAGGTAAACGGTCGGAAGACCGGTCATTACAATATCAAACACCCTGTCAGAAGGGCTGGTAAGATAACTCTTTTTTTTCTTTTTCACGGTGTTACCCCCGTATGAATAAAATGCCGGGGCAGGCGAGGGCCCGCCCCGGATTGTTTTGCATTACTATGCAGAATTAAGATCTTTACTTAAGATCAGCCTTCAAATTTGTACTTGGTTACAGAAGAATCGTTCTGGATTCTGGTGAACTCGTCAAATCCTCTCTGAAGGAACTCTTCCTCAGTGATGTCACCGTTGAAGAATGCGTTCATAGCATCACCAACCATGGTGTTGATATCCGGATACCATGAGCATGCCGGGCTGTTGATCTTGTTCATGTATTCCATAGCTGCTGCTGCAGTGTTAACTGAAGGAGCAACAAGGTCGCCGAATCTCTCGGAGAAGTTGGGAACAAGCATAACGTTCTTATGAGTCTCAACAACTTTTCTCATAGCCTCTTCATCAGAGAAGAGTACGCGGTAGAACTCACCAACAAGGTCAAGGTTCTCCTGAGTGGAAGATGTGATCATGGACTCCTGTCCACCCATCATCATGTACTTCTGATCTGCTGTCTCACCGAAGGAGTAGGGAAGGTAGGTAAGCTCCCAATCCTCTGTCCAGGCATCAGCCATCTCGGGCTCAAGCCATGAACCGCAGGGGTAGATAGCGAAATCGTGGTTGATGAATGCGATCTGGGTCTCGGTAGCGGTGGTACCAAGGGTCTTCTTATCGAAGAGGTCGTTGTCACGAACATAGCCGAGCTTCTCAACGGTTCTCTTCATAGCATCGCTGTGCCATACTTCGGGATCAAGGTTCTGATACTGAACATATGCCTGATAATCGGTAGATGCAAGCATCGGGATGAACCAGTACTCGTTAGCATACTCAGATGCTGCGATTCCCATGTAACCAACTGCGGGGATGCCAAGAGCCTTGCACTCTTCGCCAAGCTTTACGAAATCATCCCAGGTCTCGGGGATGGTCAGGTTGTTGTCTCTGAAGAACTTAGCATCATACCAGAAACCGTCAAGGTACTGGAACTCGTGCATGCAGTAGTAGTGTCCTTCATAAGCACCCTTTGCGAATACGGAAAGATCCATAACTTCGCCAAGAGTTGATGATCCGTCAAGAGTCGGAAGAGAAAGAACGTAGTCGATGGGCTGTACAAGTCCCTGCTCGATAGCCTGATATCTCGGGATCTTGTTGGAGTTGATCATGAATGCATCAGCTGCCTCGCCTGCGAGATACTCGGTACGAAGGATCTGGTCTGCATTGGAGTCGAAGGTAACTTCAACATTGAGGCCGGGATAGAGTTCCATCATTCTGTCTGCAACGGGCTGCCACCAGTTTCCGCCGCCGCCGATGGACATGATGAGCTTAAGAGTTCTGCCTGAGTAATCCTTTTCAGCAGATGCTGCTGCTTCGGACTGAACTTCCTCAGCTGCCTTGGTTTCGATTGTGGGTGCTTCTGTGTTGCCTACGGTTGCTGCAGGTGCTGCTGCCTGCTCTGCGGGTTCTGCGGATCCGCATGCTGCAAGAGCAAGTACCATAGCTGCTGCAAGAAGCATTGCTACAAACTTTTTCATATGTTTCCTCCTATTTAATTTGTGCAGGATTTTCCTGCGTTTATGCTTTTCGTGAAGCGGGACGGGCCCGCTTCACGTTTCAGCTAGATTCACACGCCTTGCGGCGTGCAAGGGTGTCAACGCGCCTTACGGCGTGTTGACGACATTCGGTCTCCTGGCACACGCCTTGCGGCGTGCAAGGAAGTTAACCGCTGCGCGGTTAACTACAATCGGCTAGCTGCTCGGCTGCGTCCTTACGGACTTGCCTTGCAGGCCGATTAGTAACCCACCTTCTCCCAGCAATCGAACGGTGCTGCGATCTCGTCGGAGATGTATACCTGGGTTGCCATGGTCTGCAGCATGGAGCTCGGTACGTACGGAGTTACCGGTCCGTGGCATACAAGACGTGAGGTCATTCTCTGCCATGAAGAGAAGGTGCAGTTGGTAAGAAGTGCGTGTACTTCGATTCTCTCCTTTGCCATCTTGACATCTCTCGGTCCGATGGTTGCTGCCTTCGGAGCTACGTTGTAGATATCTCCGGACTGGCCGAAGCAGCCGTGCAGGGAGTTCTGAGCGATGGTAAGCGGATGAAGGTTTACAAGCTGTGCGGGCATGTCAAGCCACTCATCGATGGTCTTCGCATCTGTCCAGGGAGAGATGGGATCGATGAATGCGGTATGTCCGGTCCATCCGGGGGAGGTGGAGATGATGCTTGCGCCGCCGAAGGAGCAGTCCTCAATGATCTTTGAGTAGTCATTGATGTTCTTCGTGGTCGGATAGTGTACGTTCTCCAGGGGCATTCTGAGCTCGGGCTTGATCTGGTATACAAGGTACTTGAGCATGGAATGTACGAAGCCGCCCTCGTAGGTCTCGGGTGCTACGTTGCCGTCCTGATCTGCCCACTCATCCTCTGCAAAGATGGAAACCTTGGAGCAGTCTACATTGAAGTAGTTGATGAGCTGTGCCAGCGGGATATAGGTATCCGGCTCGGGGTTGCCGAGGATCATGGAGAAGGGTCTTCCTGCCTCGGAAGCTTCCTTTAATCTTGAGAAAAGGGTAGCGATCAGAACCGGATGCGGGTTCATCATAACCTTTACTTTGAAATCGGGATGCCACCAGTCCTCACGCTTCTCGAGCTCTTCGCCGCTTAACTTGCGGACTCTGTCACAGGTTGCCTTGTCCTTGAAGGGAGCAAACTCTGCCGGCATAAAATCAAATTTTGTTGCGGGATCTGTAATGATCTTTTCCATTTTTAATTCTCCTTTTCGATGGCTTATTGAATATTTCCGAAAATGAAACAAATTATTGGGCCACCAATACCCGTTAAGAGTAACACCGCAGGGGTAAAAAATCAACCTTCTTCGGAATTTTTACCAAATCTTCGTTAAACTCACCAAGCTTTATGCCTGCTTTTTGTGACTTTTAACGAATCCTTTGGTTCCGGACTTTGTTTCTTTTATTTCCGCTTATGTCGCTAATTCCTCAGCCAAAGAGTTCTTTTGCCTTCGAAAGGCATCGGCGGGCATGTCCTTCGGGGCCGAGCGCCGCCATCTGAGAAAGATTCGGGAGCTCGATGGAGATGTCGTTTTCGGGGAGGGCATCTACGAGTGCCTTGACGCCCATAGCGCCTTCGCCGGGGTAGAATCTCGCCTCGCGGGCCGTATACAGCATGAGTTCATCTTTAATGTTATCGAGAACCGGATCTCCGTCCGGACCCGCAGGGCCGTCGCAGAGATGGATGAATCCGAACATCGAGGGATCCGTGCGCCGGATTTCTTCCGCGGTTACCCCGGCCCGGCCCGCATGCAGGGTATCCACCATAATGCGAACGTTGTCATGGCCAAGCGCCCTCATTTTTTCCACAAGCGTAATATCCTCCTGCAGATTCCGGATCCCGGCCCAGGGAAGAAATTCCACGTGGTAGATCAGACCGTAGCGGGCAGCCATTTCCGCAACTTCGGCCACTTTTTCGATGTAAAATGCCTTGTCGCGGGTCCAGACGCTTCCGAGGACACCGGTCGCGCCGAGCTCTGCGGCTTTTTCGAAGGCCGGCTCGAAGTCTTTCACGTCGATATCCGGGCGGATGCGGGCGAGTTCGATGTCATGAAGGGCGATGCCCTCCTCCCGGAGCGCAGTTTTAATGGAGAGGAAAAGATCGGGGTCATTTTCCAGGACAAATTCCGGCTCCCCGGGCAGATGCATGGGGATGGTTCGAAGGCTTACGAAGTCGTAGCCGGTTTTCCGGGCAATACGGATCTGGGTGACCGGATCCGTGCCGGGGATGGTAAGGTAGGCAAGGGAGTATTTACGCATATGATAGTCCTCGGGCATGAGCTGTGTGAAACATTTTTGTGTGTGAAACACGACTGCGTCGCGTTTCACGCACAAAAATGTTTCACGCAGCTCATGTGGTTATCGGTGTGATGTTTTGTGGTCCGGGCGGTCGTAGGTGCCGGCGGCGTTTTTCACGAGGCGGCCGTTTTCGACGTTTTCCTTTGGGGTGTAGATGTCGTTGATGTTCCAGCAGCCGGGGGTGGGGACGGCGATGTTCTCCATCGGTGCCTCCACCAGGAAGGGACGGCCCTCCCGGTTTGCCCGGATGGCGCGCTCCATGGCGGGTTTGAATTCCTCGGCGCTCTGTACGCACACGGCTTCCACACCATAGGCGAGGGCTACATCCGCCCAGCGGGGCGAATACCGTGCACCGTCAGGCGTTTTGAATTCGGTTCCGAACTTCTGCCCGTAGTTGGCGTTTTCCAGACCGGCGATCGTTCCGAACGCGTAGTTGTTCATGACGACGAAGGTACAGGCGATCCCGTGCTCCACCGCGCCCGCGAGCACGGAGGGATTGATGCCGAAGCCGCCGTCTCCCGTGAGAGTAAGGGCGATTTTCTCCGGTGCGGCAAGTTTTCCGCCGAGCACGGCGGCCGCGCCGAATCCCATGGTGGCAAGTCCCGAGCTGTGATGGATGGTG
>JAZUHZ010000195.1:0-3893 GCA_045642005.1 Candidatus Avilachnospira sp. | reverse complement strand
CCCGAGATCGATAATTGCGCTCTTTACCCCGTTTTCCAGAAGGTAGTCCCGGATCCGGTCTGCAATATACCCTTTGGCATAGGCGCCGGCTTCGATTTTTGTTCCCGGATGATCCGAAAAAAAGAAAAATCCGTTCTCTTTCTCCCCTTCGATATGCCATCCGGATTCCCGGGATTCCCGGAGTGCCTCCGAAAGAAGAGCGCTTTCCGGCACTTTCTTTGCCGTCTTAAAATCCCATAATTCCGTAAGCGGCCGGATAGCAGTCCACAGAGCGCCCTCCGAAAGCTCTTCAATCTCTTTTGCCAGAAGAAGCATCTCTGCGGTATCCGTCCCGATGGGCACGGCCTCCGATGTAAGGTCAAAAAGACCTTTACGATGATTGATCCGGTAAATATCCGAGTCTTCCCGTTCAGCGCTGAAAAGCCTGTCATAACTCCCAACGAGTTCCATGGCGCCGGAAAGAATCTCCTCACTGCCGCCCTCATAAAGAGTCACGGTGCAGAAGGTGTCCAGAAGAAAAGCGCTCTTTGTAAGCGGTTCTTCGGGCTTTCCGGAAGATTTACATGCAAAACAAACACCGGCAGCAAGCGCTGCCGATAAAAAGAGGAAAAGTAGCTTTCTGCCGGGTTTATTTTTCTTCATAACCGCATGGTCTTTAAGGCTTCCTTCAGCACATCTTCCGTGGTCATATCCTCCGTGAGGTTTACCATTCCGACGGCTCTTCCGGCCTCCATCCGGGAATAACCGAGTACCGTAAGCGCATCGATGGCTTCCGAAACCGGACCGGCATTTCTTCCGGCCAAGTTCTTTGCCGCGCCCTTCTCCAGAAAACTTTCCCCGGAAAAACCGCCTTTAGCCACTTTGTCCCTCAAGTCAAGGATCACTCTCTCCGCTGTCTTTTTTCCGATTCCCGGGGCCTGGCTCAGGGACTTCACATCTCCGGTGGCAATCGCCATGCGGAGATCATCCGGGCTCAGCACGCTGAGAATGGAAAGCGCTCCTTTCGGGCCGATTCCGTTCACCGTGATCAGACTCCGGAACATTTCCCGGTCCTCTTTGTATAAAAAGCCGTACAGGGTCTGATCATCTTCTTTCACGTTGAAATGCGTATAGATTTTAACCTCGGATCCCTGCGCGGGCAGCTCGGAAAGGAGCGATCCTGCCACAAAGATGTCATACCCCACGCCGCCGGCCTCGACCGTGATCCGGTTCTGTTCTGTTTCTGTAAGAATTCCTTTGATATAACTGTACATGCCGTTTCCTTTTAGTAGGGATCTACCGGGGTGGGACGCACGGGATCGAAAATCGCATTGGTATCCTCCCAGAGATCTTTAAACCGCCCCTTCTGATTCACAATATCATAATAGAAATTATAGCCGTCGAGGGCCCTTCGTCCGGTCCTGATGTATTTGGAACCGACCTGTACCCAGTACTGGGCGCTGTCCACGTTGCAGAAGTACCGGAATCCGATATCATAAAGATAATTGAATTTGGAAAGGCATCCTTCCTTCTTCTGGTCGGCGGTATCATATCCTCTCCAGTCCCCGATATCCGCGCCTTTCGGATAGATCAGGATATCCGCACCCTGGCCCGTAGCCTCCTCGATGAGGGTATCGACATTCCGTTTCCATTTATCCATATCGGTCTTCAGGGACTCAACGCTCATAGCTCCCATATCCCGGTGGCCCCAGGAATGAGAACCGAGATCATAACCGTCCTCATAAAGGGCTTTGAGCACTTTGACCGCCTCTTTGCGTTCGGCTTCCACATCGTGGCCGCCCTCCACTTTATGCTCCACATAGTTTTCCGGAAGATAGGTTTCATCCGTCCGGTAGCCGAGCACACCGTTATATCCCGTAAACACGAGACAGGCTTTATGCCCGTGATAGCAGAAGTCGGGATGGTCGTCAATAAAGTGATCAAGGATGGGGACGAGATCGTAATCACCGACGGATTCGTTTCCGTCCTTGTCCGTATACTGCAGTGTCGGTCTTCCGTCCTCTCCGATGATCATCTTATCGGCAAAACCGGCGCCTTTCATGTATTCATAGTAGCAGACATCATCCTCACTCATGACAAAGGCCTGTTTACCGGGCGGCAGCATGATGTCTCCGGGAATCATCTTCTCTGTTCCGTCCTCCTGCTTCTCCACCCTACCCATGTCATGAAGGGAGACAAGCACATAGCCTTTCTCATACATCGTCTGAAGTATGGCCTTAAACTCCGGGATGGTCGTCATGAGAGAATTGTAGCCGCGGGCCTGAGACCCCCACCTTGACTCGCTGAACGAATTATCCGGATCCACCGTCAGGATATGGAAAAAGATATGGGTGATCTTGGATATGTCCTGACGGACAAGCGTTTCTTTGACTGCCTCGCATTCGGCGATAAACGCCCTGGCCTCTTCTGTCCCGGAAACCTCACTGTCGGAATTCACCAGTTCCATGGCTCCGTCATAATCGTACATCGCCGCCATCACTCTGGCTTCCGAAAGGATTTCCGTAGTTCTTACGCTGAGCGCCTCTGTGGGCGGTTCTGTCATTTCGGGTTCCGCCGGTGCCGTCTCGAGAACGGCTTCCGTCTCCGTTTCGGCATCCCTTGTCTCCGCCCTTTTTCCGGCAATTTTCCGGATCAGAAGTACGGCGCAGAGAATGATCACCGCCGAGATCAAAAGGGCCAGGAGGATCTGTCCCCAGTTCACGCCGGACTTTTTCCGGGAGGAAACACTTCTTTTCGAGGCGGTCCTTCCCGCGGAAGCAGGACGGGAAGACGCCCGTTCCGTACTCACATTTCTCCGCACGGGCGCCTCTGTCCCCTCATAACCGTAATACTGTCTTCTCCGGGTTCTCTCTCCCGCGCTCTGACTGCTTTCCTGCATGGCGCGGTGCAAACGTTCTTGTCTCTCTTCTGGTGTCATGTAATATCTCCGTTTCCTGAAGGACTTTCGAGTTTTATACAGTTTAATTGTAACACAACCCGTGCTTTCCGTCCTTTAAGAAAACCTGTCTGAAAAATGAACAAATAAAACAAATGAAAATTGGGGAATATTACTCTTGCAAATCAGAAAAAGAAAGACTACAATGATTTCACGCGTTAAAGTTGAATATTGCTAAATTTTTAAAGCGAAAAAACGTGAGGTATGCCAATGAATTCAAAATTAAAAACCGAACCTGTCGAACACCTCTTTGATGCCATTCTGACTCTCGAGACAAAAGAGGACTGCTATAAATTCTTCGAGGACGTCTGTACCATAAAAGAACTCCTGGCCATGGCCCAGCGCTACGAGGTTGCCAAGCTTCTTGATGAAAAGCTGACTTACCTGGATATCGCGGACAGGACAGGAGCCTCAACGGCAACCATAAGCCGTGTCAACCGTTCCCTGATCTACGGGGAGGACGGCTACGAGATGGTTTTCAATAATCTGCACATCAACGGTCGCTGACCGTTTGTTCTCTGACGCCAAGAAGACTCTGCGCTTCGACCGGATCAAGCTCTTCCACCTGGGAGAGCTTTTTATTTATGATCTCGGCCCGGTGATGAAGCTCCACCGTTGCCTTTTTGGCAAGATCGATCCGGGAATCGGCCATGTCGATCAGTTCCGAAAGCTTGCCGTACTGCGACTTGATCGCTGAAAGCAGCCGGAGAATATTCTGGGAATCCCGATTGACAGCCATATAACGGAAACCGATGCAGAGGGAATCTAAAAGCGCTGCGATGGTGGTCGGTCCGGTCACCACCACATGGTTTTTCCGCTGCAGGTCCTCGCAGAGTCCCGGAATCCGGAGCACCTCGGCATAGAGAGACTCTGTCGGCAGGAACATGATTGCGAAATCCGTCGTCACCGGCGGATCGAGATACTTTGCCTGAATATCCCTGGCCTCCTGCCGGATCCG
>JAZUHZ010000194.1:0-4982 GCA_045642005.1 Candidatus Avilachnospira sp. | reverse complement strand
CAAGGAGTCATGATCCCCGTGAAACATTCCTGCGTGTGAAACATGGCAAGCCATGTTTCACGCGCAGAAACGTTTCACGGAGATCATGTTATTTAAAATAATGCCGCGAATTCCTCGCCGGTGATTTTTTCTTTCTCGAGAAGGAGTTCCGCCGCTTTTTCGAGGACACCGCGGTTTTCGGTGATGATCTCTTTGGCGCGCAGATAGCATTCGTCGGTCAGCGCCTTCACTTCGTCATCAATGCGCTCGAGGAGTCCGTCGGAATAGGTCTTGTTGTGGGCGATATCATAGCCGAGGAACACATCGTCCCCGTTCTCATCCACATTAAGCATGCCCACTTTTTCGCTCATGCCGTACTCGGTCACCATGGCGCGGGCGATCCGGGTCACCTGCCGGATATCCTGGCTGGCGCCGGTCGTAATGTCGTCACACACAAGCTCTTCCGCGATCCGGCCGCCCATGGAAGCCATCATCATATTCTTTAACTGCCCCTTCGTAATGAAGGAGTCGTCCTTGTCCGGAAGCGGCATGGTGTAGCCGGCAGCGCCTTCTCCAGTCGGGATAATGCTCACAAGATGCACCGGTCCCACATCGGGAAGAAGATGGAACAGGATCGCATGGCCTGCCTCATGATAGGCGGTAATGCGGCGGTCACGTTCCGAAACCACCTTTGAACGTTTTTCTTTTCCGATCCCGGCTTTGATGAAGGAGCTTTCGATATCCTTCGCACTGATCTCGGCGCGCCCCTCCATGGCAGCCGTAATGGCGGCTTCGTTCAGGAGATTCTCGAGATCCGCGCCGGTAAATCCGGCCGTCGTACGGGCAACATTGGAAAGATCCACTTCGGGCGCAAGCTTTTTATTTTTCGCATGGACCCGGAGGATAGCCTCCCGGGCCTTCACATCCGGCTTTCCGACCACGACCTTCCGGTCAAAACGGCCGGGACGCATGATGGCGGGATCCAGGATATCCACCCGGTTCGTGGCGGCCAGAACGATAATGCCCTGGTTTTCCGCGAATCCGTCCATTTCCACAAGAAGCTGGTTTAAGGTCTGCTCTCTCTCGTCATGGCTCCCGCCGAGTCCGGTACCGCGGCGTCTTGCCACGGCATCGATCTCATCGATGAATACGATGCAGGGAGCGGTTTTCTTGGCCTCTTCAAACATGTCCCGGACACGGGCCGCACCCACGCCGACATACATTTCCACAAAATCGGAGCCCGAGATCGAATAGAACGGGACATCGGCCTCCCCGGCGATGGCTTTCCCGAGAAGCGTTTTTCCGGTTCCGGGGGATCCGACAAGGATCACGCCCTTCGGGATCCGGGCGCCCATCTCACGGAATTTGACGGGATTCCGGAGAAACTCCACGATCTCCGCAAGTTCTTCCTTCTCCTCTTCCATGCCGGCCACATCTTTGAAGGTGACTTTATTGTCCCGCGCAAGACGGGCCCGGGATTTTCCGAAATTCGCCATCTTCTGGTTCATGCCGCCGGCGCCGTTCATGCCGCCGCCCGTGATCATGGGGATGAAGAAAACGAACAGGAAAATGATCAGCACAAGATACGGCAGGTATTTCCAGAACCCGCCGTCCGAACCGGGAAGCATGGTGTAGGTAATGCCGGCTGCCGAAAGCTTATCGGCAAAAGCCGCCGCATCCGCCACCGTGGCCTTCGCGACGTCGCCGTTTAAGTAGCTCACCACCACATTGGCCGTATTATTCGATGTCGAAGTGGTCACGCTCACATTCGTGACTTTGGACGGATCCTTTACGAGTTCCTCGATGTCCGCGCTCGAAAGGCGCTTCGCGGCATTCCCCTGCGGGAGGAGAAACGTCAGTGCCAGGACGACCGCCATGAGAATCAGAAACCACGGGATCCGAATCGTTCTTTTTTCCATTTATGCCTCTTCAAAAATGATCTCTCCGATATAGGGGAGATTTCTGTATTTCTGGTCCAGATCCAGACCGAATCCCACCACATAGCGGTCCTCGATCACGAACGCTGAGATATCCGCATTTAAGGGTTTCACCCGGCGGGAGGGCTTGTCAAGCATGGTGACAAGACGGATGCTTGCGGGATTTCTCCCCTTTAAGATCTCCAGAAGATAGGAAAGCGTGTTGCCGGAATCGATGATATCCTCCACAACAATCACGTCTTTTCCCTCAATGGACTCGTCAAGGTCCTTGATGATCTTGACAACTCCGGAAGACTTCGTGCCTGCGCCGTAGCTCGATACCGACATGAAGTCGATCGATACCGGAACCGTGATGTATTTTGACAGCTCTGTCAGAAAATACACCCCGCCCTTTAAGACACACACAAGGTGCACCTCGTGCCCCTCGTATAACGTGTTGATCTTTTCAGCGACTTTTTTGATGCCTTCCCGGAGTTCCTCTTCCGAGATCAGTGTTCCGATCCTGTACTTTTCCATACTGTCTTTCCCCTTTATGAAAACGATAAAACAAGGGTCTTCCCCGCATTTTCGGCTTTGACGCCGCGCGGGAGATCCACATGATGGCCGCTTCCCTTAAAAAGCGCCTGATCGATTGAGGCGATATGCGTTTCGCCCCAGTCTTTTAACGGCACACCGGCCGCTTCCAACACTGTCATTATAACATATCTTCGGAAAACGGGCATTTCTTCTTTTAATAATTTTCGCGGGATCATGACGCTTTTTCCGTCCTCCCCGGGAAAAATACGCTCCTGTGCCCACGCAGCCGCCTCTTTCCGAAGATAGGCATCCGCTTCTTCGCACATTTTCCCCGTCCGGAGAATGTGCTTTGCGGCATTCTCATTGATTTCATAGAGTTCCGGGAGGATCACGTTCCGGAGACGGTTTCTCGTATAGTCATTGGTGAGATTCGTGGAATCCGTCACATAGGAAAGCCCGCGCCTTTTCATATAGGAAGTGATCTCCTCTTTCTGTACGCCAAGAAGCGGACGGATAATGTCGTCCCGCCGGAAAGCCATGCCGGAAAGTCCCTTAAGGCCCGTCCCCCGAAAGAGATTTAAGAGGATCGTTTCGGCCTGGTCATCCGCGTGATGGGCAACGGCGATCCGGCTGCTGCCTCCTTCGGGAATCCCGGCCGCGGAAGCCTCCCGGAGCGCCCGGTAGCGGAGGATCCTCGCGGCTTCTTCCGTCGAAAGGCCCGTCTCTTTCACGTACCCGCTGACATCCACCGGCACGGCGGTAAACGGAATGCCCCGTTCCCGGCAGAACGCCTCACAGAACTTCTGATCCCGGAGCGCCTCTTCCCCGCGCAGGTTATGATTCACATGCACGGCCCGGACGCTCAGGGAAAGGAGCGCCCGGAGTTCCCACAGGACGGAAAGAAGGCACACGGAATCGGCGCCGCCGGAAAATCCGACGGTCACCACGGTTCCCTCCGGGATCATTTCCTCTCTCCGGATGGTCTCGAGGACGGCGCTTACGAATCTGTCCATTTACTTTTTCTTCTCCGGGATCACATAGATAAAGATCAGGGAGCTTACGAGGAGCAGGTAGGGATAGAACAGGTTCGGCATGATCTCAAATGCCGAGATCTGACAGCCCATTTCGGCCGCCGCCGAGATCGCCACGAGCATCTGGGCGCCGTAGGGAATGAGACCCTGGAAGATGCAGGAGAAGGTATCGAGGATCGAAGCGGTCTTTTTGTTGGAAACGCCGTAGGTCTCCGCCATCTCCTTCGCGATCGGGTTGGCCATGACGATGGCCACCGTATTGTTGGCCGTGGCAATATCCATGGCGCCGACCAGAAGGCCCATGCCGAGCTGACCGTTCTTTTTTCCTTTGAAAATGTTCCGGATGGCGGAAAGAAGCGCCTCAAATCCGCCGAATTCACGGATCAGCGCACAGATGGCGGAAACGAGCACCGCCACCATTGTGGTTTCAAACATTCCGGAGGCGCCGCTGCCCATGGAAGCTAAAAGGTTCGGGGCGCTGATGGCTCCGGTCGCGAGCATGATCACGGAACCGGAAACGATGCCGATGAGGAGCACGACGAAGACATTGATGCCGATGATGCCACAGATGAGCACGAGAATGTAAGGAACGATCTGGATCAGGTGGTATTCATGGGCAACCCCGGCGCCGATCCCGGCGCGGAAGGATTTGACAAGGATGAGCGCGAGCGTCACAAGCGCCGCGGGCAGGGCAATCAGGAAGTTCTCGCGGAATTTGTCCTTCATCTGACAGCCCTGACCGTTGCAGGCGGCAATGGTGGTGTCGGAAATGAAGGAAAGGTTGTCGCCGAACATGGCGCCGCCCACGACCGAACCGAGGCAGAGGGACAGATCAAATCCGGAAGCCTGGCTCACCGCGATGGAGATGGGTCCGATCAGGGTGATGGTTCCCACCGAGGTACCCATGGCCGTCGACACAAAACAGCTGACGAGGAAAAGCACCGCCACCGCGAATTTGGCGGGGATGATGCTGAGCATGAAGTAGGCCACGCTTTCCGCGGAGCTTCTTCCGGCAACGCCCACGAAGATTCCGGCTTCGAGGAAAATGAGGATCATGGTCACGATATTCGGGTCTCCGATGCCCTGTCCCATGAACTTAAGCTTATCTTCAAAAGAAAGCTCCTTATTCTGGAGGCAGGCCACAAGGAGGGCTAAAAGGAAGATCACGACGATGGGAATCGAATAAAATCCCATGGGGATTCTGATCACATACTCAAAAAGAATTCCGAGTCCGAGGTAGAAGATCAGGAACACAAGGATCGGAAGAAGTGCTTTGGGGTTCGACTTTTTCATAGAGTCTCCTTTTCCTGCTTCATCTCTTCCGTGAAACGTCTTCGATGTTTCACGGAAGAGATGCTGTGATTTATATACCGCCTGATTATACCTGTTCTGCGGGAAACAGTAAACAGGATTTTTTGCTTGTATTCTTCGCCGCGATGGGGTAAAGTAGGGTTGCTTATCATTATTCTTCGGGAAAGGTTCTGCTCATGGATGCACAGAAATGCGAAGCTCTTATCAC
>JAZUHZ010000193.1:0-4339 GCA_045642005.1 Candidatus Avilachnospira sp. | reverse complement strand
GTGAAACATCTCTGATGTTTCACGCAGATCATGTTTCACGAAGATCATGAAGGGGGCTTGTATTCTTTGCTGTGATGGGGTAAAGTAAGATTACTTATTTTCATTCTTCGGGAAAGGTTCTGCTCATGGATGCACAGAAATGCGAAGCTCTTATCACGACCCTGGAACTCGGCAGCATGACGGCTGCCGCAGAGCAGCTCGGGTATTCCCAGTCCGGGATCACCAGAATGATCGGCGCTCTGGAGGAAGAGGTCGGTTTTCCCCTTGTGATCCGCAATAAAAAAGGAATCCGTCTCACGGAAAACGGCAGCGCCATGCTCCCTTTGTTCCGGCAGATCGTCCGGTCCGAAAACGATGCCCGGCAGAAAAGCGCCGACATTCTCGGATCCTGCGCCGGCTACCTCACCATCGGCAGCTATTACAGTATCTCCGCCATGTGGATGCCCGGGATCCTGAAGGAATTCCTCCGGCTCTACCCCGGCGTAAAGGTGAAGGTCCGGGAAGGCGGCAACCGCGACATGGCGCACTGGCTCTCGGAGAAATCCGTCGATATGTGTTTCTGCGCCGAGCAGAGCCGGGAGATCTGCGAGTGGACCCCGCTTTTTGAGGATGAGATCTCGGTCTGGCTGCCGAAGGACCATCCGAAATGTGCTGCCGGCTCCTTCCCGCTCCCGGAGATCGACCGGGAACCCTTTATCCATATCCAGCCGGGCGAAGACACCGAGATCGACCGGATCCTTTCCCAAAACGGTCTGCACCCCGAAGTCTGTTTCACCACCCGCGACGCCTACTCCGCCTGGCACTTGGTGGCGGCCGGCCTGGGGATCAGCTTCAACCAGAAGCTCATTTCCAAAGGCTGGAATGCCGACGTGGTCACGCTGCCGTTTGATCCGCCGCAGTACGTCTCTCTCGGCATGGCCGTTCCCGTAGACAGCCGGCTGTCCCCGGCCGCCAGCCGTTTCGCCGAGCTGGCCAAGTCAAAGATCCAGAATCGCGAGGTGTAATATGTACGAACTGATCCGTGTTTCCGAACACGATTACTATATCGACTGCCCGTCCAAGATGGGAATCTCCGTAACCGGCGGAAACGAAGTCATCCTGTTCGACGCCGGCAACAATAAAGATGCCGGAAAAAAAGCTCTGAAAGCCATCGACTCCATGGGATGGACTCTGAAAGCGGTTTACATAACGCACGGCCACGCGGATCATATCGGCGGCTGCCGCCTGCTTCGGGACAGGACCGGCTGCGATGTGTATGCCGCCGGCGTGGAATACGATTTCACCCGCCATACGATCCTGAACCCGACCTGTGTGTACGGGGGATACCCGATGGAAGAACTCCGGAAAAATAAATTTTTCGTGGCGGAACCCTGCGAGGCGCTGCCGCTTCGGGAAAATTCTCTTCCGGAAGGATACACGGCGGTTCCGCTTCCCGGTCATTCCTATGATATGACTGCCTACCGGACGCCGGACAGAAACCTTTATGCCGGCGATGCTGTCTGCTCCGAAGAAACCATTGAAAAATATAAGATCGGCTTCCTTGTGGACGTGGGAAAGTACCTTTCCTCCATCGAAGCGCTTCGGGAAATGCCGGCGGGCATCGTGATTCCCTCCCATGCACCGGCGACTTCGGACATCGCGCCCCTCTGTGAGATCAATACGCTGGGCGTCCGGAAAGTCGGCGAGGACATCCTCGCTTTCCTCCGGGAAAAGCCGGAGACCATGGATGCGCTTCTCGGAAAGATCCTCACCCTGTACGGAACAGAGATGAATATGTTCCAGTACGCTCTTTTGGGGAGCACCCTCCGCTCCTACCTCTCCTGGCTTTCCGACACCGGAAGGGTACACTATACCGTGAAAGATAACTGCATGCTGTGGGAAGCGGAGGCCTGATCTTGGAAGCCGGAAAAATCCTCAATTTCTTTTTTCTGATCTTTGCCGTCCTCGGCGGCATCGACTATTTCTTTGATTCAAAATACGGAATCGGCAAAGAATTCGAGCGGGGAATCAAATGCGCCGGACAGCTCATCCTCTGTATGGTGGGCTTCATCACGTTGGCACCGCTTCTCGGAGACGTGCTTCTTACGCTCTGCGGCCCCTTCCTCGAAAAGATCGGCTCGGATCCCTCCCTGATGGCGGGCATCCTTTTTGCCGTGGACTGCGGCGGGGCGCCGGCGGCCGAAGAAATGGCCTCCTCCCGGGAAATGGCCATCCTGAACGGGTATTTTGTCGCTTCCATGTTCGGCAACGCCGTGGGCGGAAACCTCTTTCTGTCCCTGATGGCGGTCAATCCGAAGCGGAGAAGCTTTGTCCTGTACGGTCTGGCCATCGGCCTGGCCGCCATTCCCGCAGGATGCCTTGTGGGATCTGTGCTTATCGGCATCTCCCCGCGGGCGGTCCTTTCCGATCTTCTGCCGCTCATCCTCCTTTCCGTTCTTCTGATCGCGGCCATGGCCCTCTGGACCGGCGTACTCCTGCGGATTCTCCGGATTTTCGGGAAATGCAACGTGTTTCTCTGCATTGCCGGGCTTCTTCTTGCCGCCGCCGGAGAGCTCTGCGGATTTGAGATCCTCCCGGCAAGAACCCCGTTTTCCGAGATCATGACGCTCGTCGGGCAGATCGTTCTGGTTCTGGCCGGTGTTTTTCCGCTTCTCGCTCTCGCCCTTCGGTTTCTGGAAAGACCGCTCGCCCGGATTTCCGAAAAAGCCGGCCTCTCCGTCACCGACACCCGGGGTGTGGTGGTATGCCTTGTGAACTGCTACCCCTCGATCGACCGTCTGCCGGAAATGACCGACATGGGAATCGTACTCAATACCGCCTTCGGCTCCGTCGCGGGCTATGCCCTCGGCGACCATTTCGCCTATACCTCTTCGGCGGCGCCGGAACTTGTGATCCCGCTGATCCTCGCCAAAGTCTCCGCGGGCGTCCTGGCCATCGGAATTGCCTTTTTATTAAGAAGATTTATTATTCGGAAATGAATCAGAACATAAATTTTGCAAATCAGAAAACCATCGCGGAAACCTCCGGGATCCTTCGTTCACCCCACGGCTTTTCCACGAGATACGGCGGTATCAGTGAAGGAATCTACAAAAGCATGAATCTCTCCGCTGCCTTTTCCGATGATCCGGAAAACGTACGGGAAAACTGGCGGCGCTTTCTTTTTGCGTGCGGGATTCCCGGCGACCGGGCAGTGATCGGAAAACAGATTCACTCCGCCATTGTCCATGTGGCAGGAGCATCTGACCTCCGGGATCCTGCCGACCTTTCCGAACGGATCGAAGCTGACGGCTATGTGACAAAAGACAAAGGCGTTCCCCTGGCCGTCACCACGGCAGACTGTGTGCCCCGGTACTTCTGGAGGACCGGGTCCACGGGGTGATCGGCGCCATCCACTCCGGCTGGCGGGGAACCGTACAGGATATTAACGGGGAAGCCATCCGAACGATGACAAAACTGGGGGCCGACCCTGCCGAGATCCGGGCGGCCATCGGGCCGGCTATTGACCGCTGCTGTTTTGAAGTCGGGGAGGAGGTCATTATGGGCATCTCCCGGATGCTTTCCTCCGACGCTTCCGGATATTATGAGAAAAAGCCGGACGGCAAATACCTCTTAGACCTTCGCGGAGTTGTCCGGGCCCGATATCTTGAGCTCGGCCTGCTGCCCGGGCATATCGAAACGGTCGGCGGCTGCACCATGTGCGAAAACCGGAAATACTGGTCCCATCGGGCCACAAAGGGCATCCGGGGCAGCATGGCCTCCGTGATCATGCTGCGCTAGCCTCGCGTCCGGCAGAATCCTATGCCGTGCATTAGGTAGCGTCAGGCAGAATCATGTGCCGTGCATTGAGTCGCGTCAGGCAGAATCATGTGCCGTTCACTGATTCTCGTCATGCAGCCCCCCGTCACGCATTGGCCGGCTGTCGCATACCGCATTTCCATAATCTTCACTTCTGCACCCTTCCCGTTCACAGGATGGGCTTCTGCAGTCTTTCCTTTCACAGGGCAGGCTTCTGCAGTCTTCCCGTTCATAGGGCGGGCTTCTGTACTCTTCCCTTTCACAGGGCGCACTTCTACAGTCTTCCCGTTCACAGGCCGAGCTTCTGCAGTCTTCCCTTTCACAGGGCGGCCCTTCACCGTCTGCACATTCACAAACTAAACTCCTCAGCCGGACTTCCCGGGCTCGACTCCTCGGGTTGGGCCTCTTGGGTTGGGCTGCTTGGGTTGGGCTGCTCGGCTGGAGTCCTTCGTTCACCAAAAATCCTTTTTTCAGGCTCCTGTGTTTGACTTTTCCCCCGCCAGACCGACGGTGGTAGGTAGAGATTTTGATTTTTTGATTTTAT
>JAZUHZ010000192.1:0-14634 GCA_045642005.1 Candidatus Avilachnospira sp. | reverse complement strand
TCATGATCTTCGGATTCTCTCTCTCCTTTTCCGTCATGGAGAAGATGATTGCCTGCACATGCTTAAGCTGTGACTCATCAATATCATCGGCATTTAACTTTCCCGCGCCCGGGATCATGCCGAGAATGGAACCGATTCCGCCCATCCGGTTCATCTGGCTCATGGAATCCAGGAAATCGTTATAGTTGAACTCGCCCTTTTTGATGTGGCGGGCGGCCTTTGCGGCCTTTTCGCGGTCCACGGTCTCCTGGGTCTTTTCGATCAGGGTGAGCACATCGCCCATACCGAGGATCCGGGATGCCATACGGTCCGGATAGAAAATCTCCAGGTCGGAAAGCTTCTCGCCCATGCCGGCATAATAGATCGGCTTTCCTGTCACGGCGCGGATGGAAAGCGCGGCACCGCCTCTCGTATCGCCATCGAGCTTGGTCATGATGATTCCGTCGATCCCGACCTTCTCGGAGAATTCCGAAGCAACGTTAACGGCATCCTGACCGGTCATGGCATCTGTCGTGAGAACGGTATAGTCCACGGGAACCGTGTCCTTGATATCCTTAAGTTCCTGCATCATGCCTTTGTCAATGTGAAGGCGGCCTGCGGTATCAATGATCAGCACATTGCAGGAGGTTTTCTTTGCCTCTTCGTAAGCGTCCTTTGCGATCTGCACAGCGCCCCGGGAGGGATCTTCGGAAAATACGGTAAGACCGAGCTTTTCTCCGTTCACCTGGAGCTGTCTGATGGCTGCCGGACGGTAGGTATCGCAGGCGGCCAGAAGAACCTTGCGGCCGTTGCTCTTATACTTTCCGCCAAGCTTCGCTGCCGTGGTCGTTTTACCGGCACCCTGTAGACCGACCATCATGATGACGTTGAGCTGTCCTGCGGGCTTCATCTGCATCTCGCAGGCCGTTCCGCCCATCATCTCGGTAAGGCTGTCGTTCACGATCTTGATGACGGTCTGGGAAGGCGTAAGACTCTCGAGAACATTGCTCCCGATGCATTTCTCCTCGGTCTCTTTGATGAATTTCTTCACCAGACGGAAATTGACATCCGCTTCGAGAAGTGCCAGTTTGATCTCCTTCATGGAGGCTTTGACATCCTCCTCTGAAAGACGGCCTTTTCCGGAAAGGTTCTTAAATACGTTCTGAAGTTTTTCGCTTAACGATTCAAATGCCATGCATCAGTTCTCCATAAGATGCAGCTTCGACTCAAAATCCTCGAGCTTTTTATCGGTCCTCTTGATGAGGTCCTGAACGCCCTGTCTTGTGATATCGAATCTTGCCGCGATTTCCGAAAGAGAAAGGTCTTCATTAACAAGAGCACCGTAGATTTCTCTCTGGTGCTCCGTAAGAAGATCTCCGTAGAGATCAAAAAGCATACCTTGTCTTACGATCTTTTCCATACCTCGGGCATTATACACGAAAGGGTACAGGGTGTCAAGTAGTTTATCTTGACATCATTCAATGATCGCATTCAGGAAAGCTTTTGCGTCAAATTTCTGCAGATCGTCGGCCTGTTCTCCCACGCCGATATACTTTACCGGAATCTGAAGGCGGTCCGCCACAGCGATGGCAATTCCGCCCTTGGCCGTTCCGTCCATTTTCGTAAGAATCAGTCCGGTGAGATCGGCCACAGAGGAGAACTCCTTCGCCTGAGACAGTGCATTCTGCCCCGTCGTGGCATCCAGCACGAGGAAGGTCTCTTTCTTCACCCCGGGGAGTTCCCGGTCGATGATCCGGGAGATCTTCGCCAGTTCATCCATCAGATTCTTTTTATTATGAAGACGTCCTGCCGTATCGCAGAGCATCACATCCGCATTTCTCGACTTCATGGCCGCGATGCCGTCATACACCACAGAGGCGGGATCTGACCCGTCCTGCTGTTTTACAAGCTCCGCGCCGCTTCTCTCCGCCCATACCTCCAGCTGTTCAATGGCACCGGCCCGGAAGGTATCCGCTGCGCAGAGCACCGCTTTCTTACCGTCCTGTACAAGATTATAGGCAAGCTTGCCGCAGGTGGTGGTCTTTCCCACACCGTTGACGCCGATCACAAGCACCACGGATTTCTCCGTAAGGAAATCATAGGCATTTTCCCCCGGCTCAATCCTGCCCCGGAGCTCCTCTTTCAGCATTTCCTTTACTTTGGCTGGATCCTTCACATGATTGTCATAGGTCTTCTTCTGGAGTTCCGTTACCACGGACTGCGCCGTGTCGATCCCGAGATCCGCACACACCAGCGCATCCAGAAGATCCTCAAAGAAATTATCATCGACTTCAGAATAATCTCCGAAAACCGCATCCAGTCCGTTGGCAATACTGGTTCTGGTCTTTTGGAGCCCTTCTTTCAGTTTATCAAAAAAGCCCATTCAAAGGTCCTCCGTTTCTATTTAAGTGAATCGCTGACAAGATCCACGCTGACAAGCGCCGTGACGCCTTTTTCCTGCATGGTGATGCCGTACAGCCTGTCGGCAGCTTCCATGGTTCCCCTTCTGTGGGTGATCAGAATAAACTGGATCCGCTGAGAGATCCGACGGATATACTGGGCAAACCGAAGAACATTGGAATCATCGAGTGCCGCCTCGATCTCATCGAGGAGACAGAACGGGGAAGGCTTCAGGTTCTGGATCGCAAACAGAAGGGCGATGGCCGTCAGCGCCTTTTCTCCTCCGGAAAGCTGCATCATGTTCTGCAGTTTTTTTCCGGGCGGCTGGGCGTTGATCCCGATTCCTGCCGAAAGCTCATCACACGCCCCGTCTTCTTCCTCAAGGATCAGTTCGAGAGACGCCTCACCGCCTCCGAAGAGTTCCCGGAAGACCTTCTGGAATTCAGAGTCGATCCGCCTGAATTCTCTCCGGAACTGTTCCTTCATCCCCTCATCCAGTTCCGTGATGATGGTGGTGATTTCATTTCTTGAGGCGCAGATATCCTCATGCTGTGCCTTCATCAGCTCGTAGCGTTCGGATACTTCTTTATATTCTTCAATGGCCTGGACATTCACCGGTCCGAGTTTTTTGATGGAGGATTTGAGATCCTGAATGTTTTCCCGAAGGGAACTCAGGGAAAGTGCTTCACTGTCCTCTTCCTTTTTCGCCTCGGAAAGTGTTTTCTCGTACTCGGCCCAGATGTAGCCCGATTTCTGGTCGAGTTTTTCTCTGGCCTTTTCCCCGGCATTTTCGATCCGGATCACATCTTTTTCGAGGGAAAGGATCCGGTCGGTAATCTCATCTTTTCTGGAGAAATATTCGGTCTGTCCCGCCTTCAGGCGGTCTTTCTCCTCGCCTGCCGCGGTCTTTTCCGCCTGTTTTTCGGAAAGGGCGTTTTTCACATGCAGAATATCTGCTTTTCTTTCCTCAATGCCGGCCTTCTTTTCCCGGATGCTCTCCGTACTATCCGAAATTTTCTCCCGGATCGTTCCGATCTCCCGGTCCCGGGAGGAGACTTCCGCTTCGATGCGAAGAAGGTTTTCCTTTATGAAATCCGAAGACTGCCGGAGATTCGAGATCTTTACCTTAATATCACTCATGATCCCGAAACTGAGCTCGTTTTTCTCATTATTGATCGAGCGGAGCTGGTCACCGAGAGATTCGAGTTCCCGATCTTTATCTGCAATCTTTCCTTCGGTTTCACGGATACTCTCTCCGATCTTCCCAAGTTTGTCCTTTAAGCCGGCGCACTGCTCCCGGAGTTCACTGATCTCACGGCTTCTGCCCATGAGATTGGAAGAATTCTTAAAGGTACCGCCGGAGATGGCACCGCCGGGACTCAGGAGTTCTCCCTCGAGCGTTACGATCCGAAGATTATGGCGGTATTTCTGGGCGCAGCGGATTGCCTGATCCACGTTTTCAAAAACAAGCGTATTCCCGAGAAGACTGAGAACCAGATCCTCATACTCCGGTTCCGTATCCACGAGATCACTGGCAAGACCAAGGCACCCTGCCTCTGTGCAGGCCTTCCGGTATTCTTCCGATACTCTGGCTCTTACCGCATCGAGCGGAAGGAAGGTGACTCTGCCGAGACGGTTCTTTTTCAGATAGTCAATCACCTGACGGGCTGTCTGCTCCGTATCGGTCACGATATTCTGGAGCCTCTGTCCGAGAGCGGTCTCACAGGCCGTCTCGTATTCCTTCCGGGTATGGATAATGTCTGCCGTTACTCCGATGATGCCGCGGAAACTTTGCTTCCTTGACATCACATTCTGAACGCTCTGTCCGTATCCCTCATAACGTTCGCTGATGTTTTTTAAGGTCTCATAACGTGAAAATGCCCGGTTATAGACTGCTTCGGCTTCCGAAAGCTTCGTGCCGAGTGCTTTTCTGAGAGCTGTCAGCCGGTTATATTCATCCGATGCGCTCCGGATCCAGGCATTGACTTTCTCTTCTTTCTCCTGAATTTCGGAAAGATCATCCCGTTTGCTCCGGATTTCCTGCATCCATTCGGGCATTTCAAATTCGAAATCCTCTTCCGAGGGTTCCGCTTCCCCGGGAATTTCAGCGGATTCTTCCCCAGCCTCCGGATCCGCATCATCCGGAAGAAGCGCCCTCAGTCTTTCCCGGCAGGCTGTTACCTCTTCATAAAGAGACGAAACGTCTTCTGATTCGCCGGTCTCCTTAAGAACGGCAAGATCCTTTACAAGCTGCCCCGACGAGGAAAGATATCCACGTACCGTTTCCAGCCGGCCGGAACGCTCCTGAAGAAGCCGTTCGATCAGTTCTTCAGAGCTTGTGATGCTTCTTTCATCGGCTCCGATTTCCGTTTCGGATACCGTGATCTGATTCTCCAGATTCTGGATCAGAAGTTCCCCTTTCCGGATCTCCTCCTGGAGAAGCTCTTCCCGCTCTTCCGCACTCTTAAGGTTTTCAGAAAGCTCCTCGTTCCGTTTCCGAAGCTCTTCCCCTTCGTCTTTTGCTTCCAGAAGGGCATTTTCTGCGATGGCCTTGTTCTTCTCGCTTTCGGAAATCTCCCGGAGAATGCTTTCTCCTTCTCTCGCAAAGAGAAGAAGATCGTAATGCCGAAGGCTGTCATGCAGGCGGAGATACTCTCTTGCCCCTTTTGACTGCTTCTCGAGGGGTCCAACCCGCTTCTCGAGTTCCGATAAAATATCGGTCACCCGGGCAAGAGCCAGTTCCTCATCCTCCAGTTTTTTTACGGAAGCCGCTTTTCTTTTCTTAAACTTTACAATCCCGCAGGCCTCATCAAAGAGTCCCCGCCGATCCTCCGGGCGTCCGCTGACAATGGCCTCGATCTGTCCCTGTCCGATGATGGAATAGCCTTCTTTGCCGATTCCGGTATCAAAGAAAAGCTCCTGGACGTCTTTCAGCCGGACATTCTGGCCGTTGAGCATATATTCCGACTCACCGGAACGGTACAGTCTCCGGGAAACCGTCACTTCCTGATACGGAAGAGCCAGCGCACCGTCACTGTTGTCAAAAGTCATTGCAACAAAAGCAAAGCCCAGAGGTTTTCTGAGCTCCGTTCCGGCAAAAATGACGTCCTGCATGCTCTGACCTCTGAGCTGTTTTACTTTCTGTTCACCGAGCACCCACCGGACGGCATCTGCAATATTTGATTTTCCCGAGCCATTGGGACCTACAACCGCGGTCATTCCCTCATTAAAAGAAAGGACTGTTTTATGAGCAAATGACTTGAAGCCCTGGATCTCGATGCTTTTTAGGAACATGTATTAAACCTGACCTATGATTTTTAGCGCTCCTCCGGCTGCTTCCTGTTCGGCGGCCTTCTTGGTATGTCCGGAACCGGAACAGATCTTTTCTCCGTTGATATAGATATCGGAAATAAAGATGCGGTCTGCTCCGACCTCCTCACAATAGGTTTCGTACCGGATACTGGCTCCGTTTTTCTTCTGCACAAGCTCCTGGATGGCGCTTTTCCGGTCCTTAAGAAGACTCATCTCCTCAATCACGGAGATAACATGGCTGAGGATGAATTCTTTGGCCCTTTCGAACCCTCCGTCCAGATAAATAGCGCCGATCAGCGCCTCGAAGGCATCGGAAAGAATTGAGGCCTTTTCACGTCCCCCGCTCAGTTCTTCTCCTTTTCCGAGAAGCAGAACGGAACCGAGATCGATTTTCTGTGCACACGAACAGAGGGCAGCCTCAAATACCAGTGATGACCGGAGTCTTGTCAGCTCTCCCTCTTCCATTCCGGGATGTTCTTTATAAAGATACTCGGAAGTGACCAGTTCCAGAACGGCATCCCCCAGAAACTCGAGCCGCTGATTGGACTCGATCCTTGTCTTTTTCATCTCACCTGACCAGGACGGATGAGAAAGCGCAAGTTTCAGAAGATCTTCGTTCCGGAAAGAATATCCGGTACTTTTTTCAATTTTACCGGGATCAACAGAAGTTATCACAGAGCTTCTCTGATCGCCTCGCAGGCTTCTCCGACCGTGGTGATATTCTCCATTACGTCATCGGGAATATCCACATCAAATTCGTCCTCAATGCTGATGAGGATCTGTGCTATATCCAGAGAATCGGCGCCGAGATCATCTGTAAAGGTCGAATCCATGGTGATCTCTTCCGGATCGTCGATATTGAGAACTTCCGCAATAATACTTTTTAACTTTTCAAATTCCATAAAACAAACTCCTAGGGTTATTGTATTCCTATCTTATACCTTTTCAAACGCTTTTGCAATAAGTTCGTTCACATGACCGGAAACACTTTTTTCCGCCTGCAGGATCGCATTGCAGATTTCTTTTTCGGTGGAATTTCCGTGACATTTAATCACGGTCCCCTTTACGCCGAGGAGCGTCGCACCGCCATGCTCCGAAGCGTCATAGTTTTTTAGCGTCTTTTTCAGATCGTTTTTAATGAGAAGTCCGCCGATCTTTGTCCGGAGGTTTGTCCTGAGAACGCCTTTTATTGTCCGAAGAAGAAGCCCTGCCGTTCCTTCGAACATCTTAAGCATGGCATTTCCCGTAAAGGCGTCCGCCACGATCACATCCGCGGTCCCGTAGGGAACCTCCCGGCTTTCCGCATATCCGAGGTAATTCACGGAATCGGAAGCACGTAAGAGCTCGTTGGCGGCTTTTGTGAGGGCGTTTCCCTTTTCATCCTCGAGGCCGAGATTAATGAGCTTCACGGTCGGATTCTTTACATTCATGACCTTAGCCATGTAAATGGAACCCATCTCGGCAAACTGGCAGAGCCATTCGGGTTTGGCATCCACATTGGCGCCGAGATCGAGGAAGAAAGAAACTCCCTTTTCATTCGGGATCAGTGTTCCGAGTGGAGGCCTCATGACGCCTTTGATCCTTCCGAGTTTAAGCTGGCCCGCAGCAAGAACAGCTCCGGAGGAACCTGCGGAAACAAAAGCGTCGGCTGTTCCTTCTTTTACAAGGGCGATGCCTTTTACGATTGAAGAATCTTTTTTCTTCTGAATGGCCTGCACCGGCGCTTCGTCGAGCGAGATTACCTCAGAGGCATGGATCACCGAAAGGCGTTCTCTGTCGTAGTCTTTTCCCAAAAGTTCCTTTTGGATCTCTTCTTCCACGCCGACTAAGAGGATCTTTACGTCACTGCTTTTACTAAGCGCCCTGAGAGCGCCGTTTACGTTACATCCCGGACAGTTGTCACCGCCCATGGCATCGAGTGCGATCGTAATCATAACTAACCTCTCTCATGGCTCGTGTGAAACATCTGATTTCGTGAAACGCTTAAGTGTTTCACGAAATCAGACGTTTCACGCGAGCCATGCTAAAAATGAAAAGGGCTTTCAGTATAAAACTGAAAGCCCTGAGCTTAACAATGATACCTTATTCAGCGTCTACTTTAACGATCTCGCGCTTGTTGTATGAACCGCAGTTCTTGCAAACTCTGTGAGGCATAACGAGTGCTCCGCACTTGGGGCATTTTGCCAGACTCTGTTCGCTCATCTTCCAGTTAGCTCTTCTTGAATCACGTCTTGCTTTTGATGATTTATTCTTCGGGCAGATTGACATGTCTACACCTCCTTCTTTTAAGCGACTTTTGAATTATACACACTTCCCTATCGGTTGTCAATAAGGAATTTGCAATTTTTTTCGTTTACAGGATAAATAATTTTACTTCACAAGAGCTTCGGTGTCCATGGCGATCTTAAGCTCTTCGTTGGTGGGAAGGAGCCATACCTGAACCTTGGAATCATCGGCAGAGATCTTAGCCTCTTTGCCTCTGACGTCGTTTCTCTCCGGATCGATCTTCACGCCGAGATATCCGAGATACTCATCGCAGATCATCTTTCTTGCGTTCTTGTCGTTCTCGCCTACACCGGCGGTGAAGCAGATGCAGTCCACACCGTTCATGGCTGCTGCATAAGCGCCGATGTACTTGGCTACACGATATCTGTAAGCTTCGAGAGCAACCTTGCACTTCTCATCGCCCTGATCTGCTGCAGCTCCGACATCACGGAAATCAGAGGAAAGTCCGCCGCTCATACCGTAGATACCGGACTTCTTGTTGAGGATATTGAGCATCTGGTTGATGTCAAGGCCTTCCTTGTTGCAGATGAACTGAAGGATCGCGGGATCCATGTCACCGGAACGGGTTCCCATGATGAGGCCTTCCAGCGGGGTAAGTCCCATGGAAGTATCTACGCACTTGCCGCCGATGGAAGCAGAAACAGATGCGCCGTTGCCGAGGTGGCATACGATCACCTTTGCATTCTCCGGAAGATCAGCGATCTCGGTAATACGATGGCTTACATAGTCGTGGCTTGTTCCGTGGAAGCCGTAACGACGTACATGATATTTCTCAAGATACTCGATCGGGATGGCGTAGGTGTAGGCCTTCGGCTCCATACCCATACCGAAGGAGGTGTCGAAAACTGCCACGTTGGGTTTTCCGGGCATAGCAGCTTCGCAGGCCTCGATACCCATGAGGTTGGCCGGGTTGTGAAGCGGTCCAAGATCAAAGCACTCACGGATGGCTGCCTTGCAGTCCTCGTCCACGAGGCAGGACTTGGTGAAGAGGTTTCCGCCGTGGAGAACACGGTGGCCGATGGCATCCACTTCGTCGATAGACTTAAGAACGCCGACCTTGGCATCGGTAATGGCATCCATTACCATTTCAACGGCCCTCTTGTGATCGGGCATTGCCTCTTCTCTTACGAAATCCTCCTTGCCGGGAACCTTATGGGTCAGCTTGGAGCCATCGATACCGATACGCTCGCAGAGGCCTTTGCAGAGAACATCCTTTGTCTCCATATCAATGATCTGATATTTGAGAGAGGAACTTCCACAGTTAAGAACTAATATTTTCATTTGTAAACTCCTTTATCGTTATCGGCATCAGCCAACAATTGTACCTTTTACATCTCTGCCGCAGGCAGCTGCGTTGGATTCATCGGTATCCACATGCATAGCAAGAGCATAGCTCTCGGAAACACGTACCACAGTGTCTCCGAAAACGGTCTTTCTGCCGTTGCCGCAGTCTACTAAAACGTCAACGATCTGTCCGTTTGTCACGCCGAACTCCTCTGCATCTGCGGGAGTCATATGGATATGACGCTTTGCTGCGATCACGCCCTCGGTAAGCTCCACTTCGCCGCAGGGTCCGATCAGCTTGCAGGCACCTGAACCGGCAACATCACCGGATTCTCTGATGGGGGCATCCACGCCGATGGAACGTGCATCGGTAAGAGAGATCTCCACCTGGTCGGCTTTCCGGCAGGGTCCGAGGATGGAAACGCCGGCAAGTTCCTTCTTGGAACCTACAACGGTGACTCTCTCATTGGAAGCGAACTGTCCGGGCTGAGAAAGAGCCTTCTTGAAAGTAAGCTCGTATCCCTTACCAAACAGGGTCTCCAGGGTTTCTTTGGTTACATGCACGTGTCTGGCACTCGTCTCGACGATAAATTCCTTTGCCATTTTACTCCTCCAAAAATATAAAAATTAAGTCAGAACTTCTCGAATCTCTCCACTTCGGTCACGAATACAGTAGCTCCGCCGATCTTTACCTTGACCGGAACGGTAGAGTTGTTCATCATTCCCGTGCCTGAGATGTAGGGCATATTGACTGTGATATCCTGAGTTGTGCCGCACTCTTCCTTGATGATTGAAATCACCTCGTCCACTTTGTCATCTTCGGTAACGATCAGAAGAGTGATGTTTCCCTTTCTCAGAAATCCGCCGACTGTCGAAAGTTTTGTAACAATGAACTGATTCTTGTTAAGAGCTGCCGTCACATCGTCTTCATTATCATTCCGGATAATAGCATATACAAGCTTCATAAAAACCTCCTGTCGCAAATTGAACTATACTCACAGTTTACGGACGTATTCTACCACAGTTTTTTCCTAAAATCCATCCTATAATTTGCATGAACGCGAAAAAATGCGGGATTTGTGAAAAAACAGACTGCCGGTTTCAAAAAAACAGGCTGCCGGTTTCCCGGCAGCCTGCCATTTTTTCATTGGACGTCTTTCTTTCGTCCGGAAAGAAGCTTACGGATGCTTGTGGTATCCGTCGTACTCCTTTAAGAAGCCGTACTTGAACCCGAGCTTATTGTTCTCGTCATCAGCAGCGGTCTTCATGGCAAATTCATTGATCGCCTCTTCTACGGTCATCTTGTTGTCGATCATGTACTGAAGCTGAGCCTCATTGTCCTCGTTCTTCAGAAGCTGCTCTGCGCTCTTTCCGAGAAGCATGGTGGCATTGGAGGAACGGAGTCCGCGGAGACCGTTCTCTTCACGTCCCTGAAGAAGATACATGGTATCTCCGGCCTTGTCAGCCTTCACGAAGTCATAGTTCAAATTGTCTCTCTCATAAAGAGCCACTTCGGAGATGACTCCGCCGCCGTCGGTTACCTTGCGGCTTGCACGGTTGAAGCAGATGACAAGCTTTAAGGTTTCGAACTCGGTACAGAAGTTGTAGTCACCGGTAGAATCCATGAAGCCGGCGATGGGGCCGTGGTTCTCATACTCAGGAGCGATGGCATTGGTGATTGCCTCCACCTTTCCGATACCCTGGGTCTGGGCCTTTTCGGGTGCGGTCATCTTCTCCCACTTTCCGTCGGAACGTGCATACCAGCCGCAGCCATTCTTGTAGTCATATTCATTGACATACTTGCCGTCCTTAAGGACATTGGTCATGGCGAGCATACCGGTGCAGTACTCGTGAAGTCCCCATACATCAATAGCGGCACGGATCGGATCGGTTGCAGATGCCGAGCATACCCATACATCGATACCGTTAGCCTGGAGAGTCTTCCAGAGCTCCTTAATGTTGTCGGAAACCTGCGTTCCGCTGGTCCAGGTGTATTCCACATGGCCAACCTTGGAGGTCTTGTCGATTTCTTCCGGAGTCTTCCAGGTAACGCTTGAAGTCTTCTGCTGCTTATAGAAGGTGTGGGAAGCATAAGCAAGATCATATACTTCTTCTTCGGTCATGCCGGTGAACCAGTACAGTACCCACGGATAGGCTACAGAAGCGGATTCTGCATCATATACGAGGTCATACATGGCGCGCATCTTGGTAGCGAACTCTGCCCACTGCGGATCCTTCTGGATCTCTTTCTGGGCTTCCTTATCGAGCCCTGCAGCGGTAAAGGGACCGTAGGCATCATAAAGATTCTTGTAGGCCAGGGTGATATCATCTACCCAGTCGGCATAGGAACCGTTGCCGTAGCCGAGGTCGGTTCTGTCTTCGTCATGATCACCGATCTCCGTGAAGAGAACATCAGCGAGCTGGTCGGGTTCAATGGCAAAGGTCATTGTCTGGAGCTGATAAACTGCCAGCTGCTCTTCCACGTCGAAGATAGAGCAGGTATTATCAAAGTCAAATACCGCATACTCGGTATCGTAGGCGTTCTTTCCGCCTTCTCCGTAAAGCTTCAGGAATTCATTGACATTGGCCTTTACATCCTCTGCCCAGTCGGGATGAGAAAGTTCCTTTTCGGGAGCGTTCACACCGGTGTGCTTATGATAGCCGCCGTACTCCTTCAGGAAGCCGTACTTGAATCCGAGAGGATTCCGCTCTGCATCGGCTGCTGTCTTCATAGCGAACCGGTTGATGGCGTCCTCTACGGTCATCTTGTTGTCGATCATGTACTGAAGCTGCGCTTCATTGTCCTCGTTCTTGAAGAGTTTCTCTTCGGTAGCGCCGAGGGTCATAGTGTAGTTGGAGGGACGAAGTCCGCGTTTTCCGTTCTCTTCACGTCCCTGAAGAAGATAAAGGGTATCTCCTGCGGTATCGGCTCTTACGAAGTCGTAGCCGAGGGTATCCTTCTCATACATAGCGACTTCGGAGATCACTCCGCCGCCGTCGGTCACCTTACGGCTTGCACGGTTGAAGCAGATCACAAGCTTTAAGGTATCAAATTCGGTACAGAAGTTATAGTCACCGGTAGAATCCATGAATCCGGCGATGGGACCGTGGTTGTCATACTCAGGTGCGATGGCATTGGCAATGGCGGTAACCTTGCCGACACCCTGGGTCTGTGCGCCTTCAGGAGTGGTCATCTTGGTCCACTTGCCGTCTTCATCCGCATACCAGCCGCAGCCTTTTTCGTAATCATAGGCATTGACATACTTGCCGTTCTTAAGAACGTTGGTCATAGCAAGCATACCGGTACAGTAGTCATGCAGTCCCCATACATCGATGGCGGCGCGGATCGGGTCGGTTGCGGATGCTGAGCATACCCATACATCGATGCCGTTTGCCTGCAGCTGCTTCCACAGTTCCTTGATGTTCTCGGAAACCTGTGTGCCGCTGGTCCAGGTATATTCCACATGGCCGACCTTGGAGGTCTTGTCGATTTCTTCCGGAGTAGCCCAGGTTACGGAGCTTGTCTCCACTTCCTTATAGAAGCTGTGGGAAGCGTAAGCAAGATCATAAACTTCCTGCTCGGTCATGCCGGTGAACCAGTAAAGTACCCACGGATATGCCACAGAAGCGGATTCTGCATCATATACGAGGTCATACATGGCGCGCATCTTGGTAGCGAACTCTGCCCACTGCGGATCCTTCTGGATCTCTTCCTGCTTTTCGGCATCGAGTCCTGCTGCGGTGAAGGGACCGTAGGTCTCATACAGATAAGTATACGCTGCGGTGATATCGTCTACCCAGTCAGCATAGGAACCGTTGCCGTAACCGAGGTCGGTTCTGTCCTCGTCGTGGTCACCGATCTCGGTGAAGAGGACGTCGGGCAACTGCTCGGGGGTAATGGCAAAGGTCATGGTCTGAAGCTGATAAACTGCCAGCTGCTCTTCCACGTCGAAGATGGAGCAGGTGTTATCAAAGTCAAATACCGCATACTCGGTATCATAGTACTTGGAACCGCCCTTACCGTAAAGTGCAAGGAACTGGTTGACATTCTTTCTGACATCGGGAGCCCAGTCAGCACGGGCAAGACGGTTCGCCGGAGCGCCGGTATGCATATGATATCCGCCGTACTCCTTTAAGAAGCCGTACTTGATGCCAAGGTCGTTTCCGGCATCGTCGGCAGCAGTCTTGAGCGCAAAGGTATTGATGGCATCCTCTACGGTCATCTTGTTGTCGATCATGTACTGAAGCTGTGCTTCATTGTCCTCGTTCTTGAAGAGTTTCTCTTCGGTAGCGCCGAGGGTCATCGTGTAGTTGGAGGGACGAAGTCCGCGTTTTCCGTTCTCTTCACGTCCCTGAAGGAGATAGAGAGTATCCCCTGCCTCATCTGCCTTGGCAAAGTCGTAGCCGAGGGTATCCTTCTCATACATAGCGACTTCGGAGATCACTCCGCCGCCGTCGGTTACCTTACGGCTTGCACGGTTGAAGCAGATCACAAGCTTTAAGGTATCAAATTCGGTACAGAAGTTGTAGTCACCGGTACTGTCCATGAATCCTGCAATGGGGCCGTGTCCGCCGTACTCGGGAGCGATGGCATTGGAAATGGCAGTAACCTTGCCGACACCCTGGGTCTGTGCTCCCTCGGGCTTCTTCATCTTTTTCCACTTGCCGCCGGGCTGTGCATACCAGCCGCAGCCTTTTTCGTAATCATAAGCGTTGACATACTTGCCGTCCTCAAGAACGTTGGTCATGGCGAGCATACCGGTGCAGTAGTCATGCAGTCCCCATACATCGATGGCGGCGCGGATCGGGTCGGTTGCGGATGCTGAGCATACCCATACATCGATACCGTTATCCTGCAGAGCCTTCCAGAGTTCCTTGATGTTCTCGGAAACCTGTGTGCCGCTGGTCCAGGTATATTCCACATGGCCGACCTTGGAGGTCTTGTCGATTTCTTCCGGAGTAGCCCATGTTACAGAGGTTGTCTCCACTTCCTTATAGAAGCTGTGGGAAGCGTAAGCAAGATCATAAACTTCCTGCTCGGTCATGCCGGTGAACCAGTACAGTACCCACGGATAGGCTACAGAAGCGGATTCTGCATCATAAACGAGGTCGTACATGGCGCGCATCTTGGTAGCGAACTCTGCCCACTGCGGATCTGCCTGCACGGTCTCCTGCTGAGCCTTGTCAAGACCTTCTGCGGTGAAGGGGCCGTAGGTCTTATAAAGATAGGTATAGGCTTTTGTGATATCAGCTACCCAGTCGGCATAGGAGCCTTTGCCGTAGCCGAGGTCGGTTCTGTCTTCGTCATGATCACCGATCTCCGTGAAGAGAACATCAGCGAGCTGGTCGGGTTCAATGGCAAAGGTCATTGTC
>JAZUHZ010000191.1:0-1816 GCA_045642005.1 Candidatus Avilachnospira sp. | reverse complement strand
TGACCAATACGCTTTCCGTGGCAGCAGGACTTGCCGGCCTCATCACCTATATGCTCCGGGATCATCCGGAAATCGGAACCACCACCGGCACCGTCAATCCGGTGGTCATGGAATGCAACGATTCCTACCTGAATGATATCCGCGGGCGTCACGTGACACCGGAACATGTGCTTACGGCCATCGAAAATGCCTCGGAGGAATTTGACGAGGGAGCGGTAGGCGCCGGCCGCGGCATGAAATGCTACGGATGGAAAGGCGGCATCGGCTCCGCCTCCAGAGTCCTGCCTTTCGGAGATCAGAAGTACACCGTCGGCTGCCTGATCCTCACGAATTTCGGAAAAAAAGAACATTTTACAATTAACGGGAAAAAAGCCGGGACAGAAAGGGTAGATCCGGCAGACTATGAAGATAAAGGCTCCTGCATCATGATCCTTGCGACCGATCTGCCGCTCTCCGACCGGCAGCTCCAGAGAGCAACGCATCGGGCGCAGAACGGCCTGGCGCGTACCGGAGCCCAGACCGGCGGCGGAAGCGGAGAGATCGTCCTGATGTTCTCCACGGCAAATCGCATCCCGCATACAGCAGAAGAGCCCGTGGCGGAATACCGTTTCCTCCATGAGGACCTCCTGGACACGGTCTTTTCGGCGGTGGCAGATTGTGTGGAAGAAAGCCTCGTAAGTTCCATCTTCCATGCGGAAACCGTGACCGGACGCGAAGGCCACACGCTGGAGAGCTACATCCGGGAAAGCACCTGATCCCGGTCCAGAAGAGCTGTCGTGGCGCCGGGCATGGTCGAGCAGATCCCACCGCAGATATTGGCAAAACGGAGCGCCTTCGGAAGATCATACTGAAGAAGCGTAGCCGTGATCAGTCCCCCGAGGAAATTGTCCCCGGCGCCGGTCGCATCCACGGCCTCGACATCCTCCGCCGGAAGACGGAGACAGAGGTCCTTATTCTTAAGAAGACACCCTTCCGCGCCAAGCTTGATAATCACATTTTTCACCCCGAAGGAAAGGAACACATCCGCACAGTCTTCGGGGTTTTCTTTTCCGGAAAAACAGCGGGCTTCGGGCTCGTTCGGTGTGATAAAGTCGAGGAGGGGGAGAGAATCCGCAAGATCCGAAAGAGAAAGCTTCCGGAAATTCGGCAGCTTGGTATCGGCAAAAACGAGGAGCCCCTTTTCCTTCGCAGCCGATACGACTTTGTAAATGATCTCCGGGTCGTCAAACGGAGCACGGAACAGAGAGCCGAGCGAAACGGCTGCAGCGCCTTCCAGATACGAAAGGTCCAGGTCCGGACGGATATTCAGATGATGAGCATCATTCGTGACAGACTTCCGCCCGCCTTTTTCATCCACAAACATCACTGTGACCGGCGTGCTCATGCCTTCCGGGTGAAGAATAAACCGCGTATCCACATGGAACTTCTCCAGTTCGGAAAGAAGGAGCACGGACGCTCCGTCCACTCCCGTTCCGCAGACGATCCGCGGCTTCATGCCAAGTTTCGCGAGCGTCACCGCCTGATTTAAGGCTTCCCCGCCGGGAAAAAGCGCCGTGCTCCCGGCATGAAACCCCGTCTCCGAAACCGGCACGGGATCAAACCCCCGCACAATACAGTCAAGAATCACCGTCCCGATACAGACAACCGAATAATTCATAAAAAACCTCCCTCTACATGAGCTGCGTGAAACGCATTCCCCTACATGAGCTGTGTGAAACGCCGAGTACGTGAAACGCGGTGCAGCCGTGTTTCACGAACGCAGGTGTTTCACACAGCTCATGCCCTGATAATCATACCACATTTCCCCGATCTGTGC
>JAZUHZ010000190.1:0-5830 GCA_045642005.1 Candidatus Avilachnospira sp. | reverse complement strand
CTTTCTTTTCCTTGAGCTGCGTAACACACCCCCGATTTTTCCCTCAGCTCATGCAGAGATGTTTCACGCAGTTCATAACAATTATAAACAAAAAAATCTTCACATACAAGTAGCGTTCTCCGAAAAGGCATGGTATACTGTATGCGTAGGAAAGGCATTTGCCGCAAACTTTTGAAAAAGAGGTTACAATACATGAAGAAAATAGGAATTATCGGAGCCATGGAACTTGAGGTGGAGACCTTAAAGAGCACAATGACCGTGGAGAGAAAAGTTGTAAAAGCCGGTATGGAATTCAACGAAGGAACCCTGAAAGGAACCAAAGTTGTTGTCGTGAAGTCCGGTATCGGAAAAGTAAATGCGGCGCTCTGCGTGCAGATCCTTGCCGATCTCTTTAATGTGACCCATGTGATCAATACCGGCGTGGCCGGCTCTCTCAACGCGAAACTCAATATCGGCGACATCCTGATCTCGAAGATTGCGCTGCAGCACGATATGGATGCGACAAATTTCGGATATCCGAAGGGCGAGATTCCGCAGATGGGAATCACGGAGTTTGTGGCCAATGAGAAACTGGTCAGCCTTGCATATGATACCTGCACAAAGCTCTTCCCCGAGATCACGGCGGTTGTGGGACGCGTGGTGAGCGGTGATCAGTTTATTGCCGAGGACGACATCAAGAAGCGCCTGATCGACGAATTCCAGGGAGACTGCTGCGAGATGGAAGGTGCGGCGATCGCCCATGGCGCGTACCTCAACAGCATTCCGTTTGTTGTACTAAGGGCCATTTCGGACAAGGCCGACGGCAGCGCCCAGATGGATTATCCGACCTTTGAGCGGGAATCGGCAAAGAGATGCGCAAAGCTCGTTGAGAATCTTGTGGCTCTTATCTGAACCCGGAGGGTATAATATATGAAGGGAATTATTCTCGCGGGCGGGTCGGGTACCCGGCTTTATCCGCTGACAAAAGTGACATCCAAGCAGCTTCTGCCCATTTATGACAAACCCATGATCTATTATCCCATGTCCGTCCTCATGATGGCAGGCATCCGGGAAATCCTCATAATTTCCACGCCGCAGGATACGCCCCGGTTCATGGAGCTTCTGGGAGACGGTTCTCAGTTCGGCCTCAGCCTTCAGTATGCGGTGCAGCCGAGCCCTGACGGACTGGCGCAGGCGTTTATCATCGGCGCCGATTTCATTGGGCAGGATACCGTGGCGATGGTACTCGGCGACAATATTTTCGCGGGACAGGGCCTCAAGAAACGTCTCAACCAGGCAGTGGCCAATGCTTCGCAGGGCCGCGGCGCCACGGTTTTCGGATACTATGTGGACGATCCGGAACGGTTCGGCATTGTGGAGTTTGATAAGGATGGAAAGGCCGTTTCCATCGAGGAGAAGCCGGAAAAGCCGAAGTCCAATTACTGCGTCACCGGTCTCTATTTCTATGACAACCGCGTCTTGGAGTACGCGAAAGGCCTGAAGCCCTCTTCAAGAGGTGAGCTCGAGATCACGGATCTGAACCGGATCTACCTCGAGAACGGCGCGCTCAACGTGGAACTTCTGGGACAGGGATTCACCTGGCTCGATACCGGAACCCATGAGTCGCTGGCCGATGCCACCAATTTCGTCAAGACCGTGGAGACCCACCAGCACCGGAAGATCGCCTGCCTTGAGGAGATCGCGTACTTAAACGGCTGGATCGACCGGGAAACGCTTGAAAAGCTCTATGAGGGCTTAAAGAAAAACCAGTACGGGCAGTATTTGAAGGACGTTCTCGACGGAAAATACATCGACAGATAATGGATATTGTCATCTGCATCAACGACAGTTTCATATCCCAGGCATCAGTGCTTGCCGTCTCGCTTTTGAAGAATAACGGGGCAGCAGGCACTGCTGTTATGTTTCATATTTTTTCCTCCGGCGTGACGGAGGAAAATCAGGGAAAACTCGGGCAGATGATCCGGGATCTGGGCGGTGAAGCAGCGTTTTATGACCTCGGAGATATTGCGGAAAAGGTACAGCGCGAGATCGGGGAAGCGCCGGAAACCGGCAAATTCAACCCGGTTGTGCTCGCACGGATCTTTGCGGCGGAATACCTGCCGGCTTCTGTAAAAAAGTATCTCTATCTGGATGCGGATACCGTGGTGCTTGGGAATCTTTCCGATCTGTACGGCACTGATCTTTCCGGCTGTGTGCTCGCCGCGTGCCCGGAACCGACAATCTACCCGGAATTAGTGGTGGATCAGGCCTACTTTAACTCCGGTGTGCTCCTTGTGGACCGGGAGGCGTGGGAAGCGGAGCAGACGACCCGAAAGTGTATGGCGTATTTCAAGGAGCACAACGGAAAGCTCGGCTTTGCCGACCAGGACATCTTAAACCGCGTGCTCGCGGGAAAGATCCGTCCGCTCCCCCAGAAATATGACTTCTTTACCAATTATCATTACCTTTCCTACCGGGAAATGACGAAGATGTCCCCCTGGTACCGGCAATTCATGACGGAAGAGGAATACGAAACCGCGCAGCGGGATCCGGTGATTCTTCATTTTGCCGGGGATGAGCGTCCGTGGTACCGGGGAAACCGCAATCCCTATTGCCGGGAGTTCGAAAAATATCTTTCCATGACGCCGTGGAAGGATACGGCAAAAATCCCCGGAAAAGAAAAGTATATGGCCTTTTACCACGCGGTAAATGTGCTGTCGGCGCGCCTCCCCGGCTTCCGCCGGCTCACGTCGAAGATATACAGAAGGCTAAGCAGGAATTCATAGTTTTATAACATGAGCTGCGTGAAACAACAACCTTACATGAATGTTTCACACAGCTCATGCCGACCGAAATGACTATATGACCGCTCTGATTATACTAAACTACAACGATCCGGTTTCTACCCTCAAAGCCGCGGAACGTGTCCGGGGCTTTCAGAAGATTGACCGCGTGATTCTTGTGGACAACGCCTCCACCGACGACAGCGTCCGGGAGTTTACCGGCTATGACGCCGAACTCGTTGTCAACAAAAGAAACGGCGGCTACGGCTACGGGAATAACGCCGGGGTGAAACGGGCGGCGGAGCTTGGATGTGACATCGCCATAATCGCCAATCCCGATGTCGCTTTTACGGAAGAAACGGTTGACATAATACTTTCCGCTCTTTCCGGCACGGATGTTGTCGCGGCGGGAGCACTGATGAAGGGAAAACCGGCCGCAGACAGCGCCTGGCCGCTTCTTTCTCTTCGGGACGAGGTGCTTTTTGCCTGTCCCGTTTTGAAACGGGTGTTCCGGAACCGGGTGAGCTATCCGAAGGAATTTTTCCGGGGCCTGCCGAAACCGGTCGGCGCCGTACACGGCTCTCTCTTTGCGGTAAAAACCGCGGAGTTCCTTTCTGCCGGCGGATTTGACGAGCGCTTTTTCCTCTTCTGCGAGGAAAAGGTTCTCGGGCAGCGGCTTCAGAAGCTTGGAAAACAGGTGGTCCTGACCCATGCCGTCTATGATCACACGGGTTCCGAAAGCATGAAGCACGGCGGGCTTTCCCTGGTAAGGCGCCAGAAAGAGCGGCAGAAATCCGAGCGCCTTTACTACCGGCATTACCTCGGCGCGGGGCCGCTTCCGATGATCGGCATCCGCCTGCTGCAGCTCGTGGTGCTTGCGGAAACCAGAGTGCTGGCTCTTTTTCAACCATAATTTCAGAAAATGCCCCGGCTTTCCGTCCGTTTTGTCCCGCTTCGTGCTATAGTGGGCAAACCGGCCTGAAACAGCCTTTGTCCACTACAGCGTAGAAATTGACGATGAAGAAGAATACTTTAAGTGTCGTGATCGCGGCGTACAATCAGGAAACGGAAATCAGAAGGGCGGTGCAGTCGGCCCTTTGTCAGGATGTGCCGGATCTTGAGGTGATCGTCGTAAATGACGGCTCCCGGGACGGAACCGGCGCTGTGCTTTCTGAAATCGCGGCGACGGACAGCAGGGTTCACGTGATCACGAAGGAAAACGGCGGCGTGAGTGCGGCGAGAAATGACGGGATCCGGGCTGCCGCCGGACGCTGGCTCATCACGCTGGACGGGGACGATTATTTTGAACCGGGTATCTTCCAAAAACTTCTTCAGGCAGCCGGCGGGGCGGAACCGGCGAATCTTGTGATCTCCGGAATGTTTTACGATCACGCGGACCGGAAAGAGGAATTCGAACCGGAAAAGGAGTTTGACGGGGACCTCAGAGGGTTCCTCGGGGAGCAGTTCATCCCGCTTTATGACCGCCATCTCCTGACCACACACTGCAATAAACTGTACGATCTCGGGATCATCCGGGAAAACGGCATTTATTATAAGGAAGACATTGCCATCAACGAGGATATCGATTTTGTATTCCGCTATCTCGGGTGCTGCCGGAAGATCCGGGTGATCAAAGCTCCGTGCATTCATTATGTGCAGCACGACGCCGGAAAGAGTCAGATCACAACGTTCCGGGAATACGGAGTCAGTTCTTCGCTCACTGTCCTTGGGGACTTCTTCGCACTGACAGAGAAACTTCCGGTGAATACCGCGGCGGTACCGAATGTGGAAAACCTGGCGGTTGCCGGGACGGTACCGGAGGGGGATGTTTCGGGTGACACTCCTGGGCCGGCCCTCACAGGCATCTACAACCGCCTTCTCGTGCACATTTTAAGTTTCAACGGGCTGATGTACCAAAATTCCGGCTATCCGGATGCTCAGAAGCTTTCGGAACTTCGGGCGCTCATGGAAAATGCGGATTTCAGTAGGCTCCTTGGCCTCGCGAATCCTTCCGATATCAAAACGTCCTTCGCACTCCGGATCCTCCGGTCCGGAAAAGTAAGGCTTTATCACAGACTTTGCAGGGTTTTATACAGATGAAAGACACAAACGGAAAATTCGGATTTATCATGTCGATGGTCATCTTCGGATCCATCGGGCTTTTCCGGAGATCCATCGATCTCCCTTCGTCACTGATCGCTTCCGTACGGGGAATCGTCGGCGCGCTGTCCCTTCTTCTTCTGATCCGGCTGAAACGGCAGCGGCTTGACCTCGGCGCGATCCGGAAGAGCCTTCTTCCGCTCACGCTTTCGGGCCTCTTTATCGGAATCAACTGGATCCTTCTTTTTGAGGCCTATAATTACACGACGGTCGCGGTGGCCACGCTCTGCTATTATTTCCAGCCGGTGATTGTGATCCTTCTGTCACCGATCGTGCTTGGGGAGAAGCTGACAGTTAAGAAAATCCTCTGTGTGATCTGCGCCCTTTTCGGAATGGTGCTGGTGTCCGGCGTTCTGGAGGCGGGATTCCAGGGCGGCGAGGAGTTTAAGGGCGTGCTTTTGGGCCTCGGCGCGGCGGCGTTCTATTCGGTGATCGTCCTGATCAATAAAAAGAGCCTGGCGGAGACGGGCGCGTATGAGACCACGGTGCCGCAGCTTCTGTGCGCGGGCGTGCTGACACTGCCGTATGTTCTTCTCCGGGAGAATATGGGCGCGGTCACCCTCTCCGGGCGGAATGCCTTGCTTCTTCTTCTCGTTTCTTTCATCCATACAGGGCTTGCTTATTCCCTGTATTTCGGCAGCGTGAAACATATCAAAGCGCAGACCGCGGCCATCTTCTCATATATCGATCCCGTGGTGGCCATCCTGCTTTCCGCTGTTCTCCTTCATGAGCCCATGACGCTTTCTGCTAGTATAGGCGCCGTACTGGTCCTCGGCGCAACCCTCGTGAGTGAACTGGAACTTGGGTAAAAGACCGGAGGAAGAGAAGAAATTTCCTGACAGCCGGGAAACGGGATACTTGAGAAAGGCAAGAAAATGTGGTATCATCACACCGGTCAGAACAGAAGG
>JAZUHZ010000189.1:0-2080 GCA_045642005.1 Candidatus Avilachnospira sp. | reverse complement strand
ATCGATCTTGCCATCAAGTGCTCCGTAGAATCTGACCATGGAAAGACCGTCCACAAGAGCGTGGTGAACCTGAACGGTGAACGGCATAATGATCCGTCCTTCTGCATTTTCCCGGAAGCCGCCCCATACAAACTGGGGATTGGATTCCCCGTTCGAGGCGGGAACCGCCTGGGTATACCCTACCCACGGAATGCAGCTGGTAAAATACATATCCTCTGTGTCCGTAATCACAAGCTTTCTGGAGGCCTTTACCTCAGCAATCTGCTTTTCCGCATATTCAAAATGCTCTTTCACCGGAAGGTCATGGCGAAGGTTGCAATACCGTACCTCATCGGCATCTGTCAGTTCGATGTGGGAAGTCATACATCTGTCATACTCCTTCACCGTATCTCCGCTGATTCTCTGCCGGAATACAGGAATCTCATCAGCAGCCAGCGCCACTGCATGGGTAAGGGCAATGTTAAATGATTTTCCTTTGGCTCTGCAGGCACCAAGAAGTGCTGTCACATCCACATCCACCGTAAGACAGCAGTAGGGATAGGATGCCTTTGCAAACCTGTCAAATTCCGCTTTCCGGGGAGATTCGTTCATATCAATAATCTTATACATAGCAGGTCTCCTGAATCAAAAAATAATACCTTACTTATAGCACAAGTCAGGAAATTGTGAAAGCGGATTTTCACATGATATAAAAAAACTGCCGTAAAAACGACAGTTTATCGCGCAGAAGATGGGATTTGAACCCATGCGCCGCTACTAACAGCCTACTCACTTTCCAGGCGAGCCCCTTCGACCACTTGGGTACTTCTGCAGTCAGTTGTAGATAATACCTCAAAATGAGAAAACTTGCAAGAGGTATTTTTGTTTTTTTCAAAAAATTTTATTTTTCTTCGCTGATATCAATTATGACGTACTCCGAAAAGCATCCGGTCTTCAGTTTAATCGCCCAGTCAGCAATGCCGGAAGTCACAATGAAGTCGGTACTCCCCCGTTTCTCGTGGCCGTAGGTACAGTCATTGGCTCCAAGCCATTCCCCGGCACGGAGAACGGGAAGGAACTGTCCGCCGTGTGTATGACCGGACAGCACAAGATCCGCGCCGGAAGCTGCCTCCTCCTGATAGGAGTTTGGCTGATGATCCAGAACGATCCGGTATTTTTCCTCCGGCAGGTCCTTGCACAGCTCTTCCATCGATTTCCGATCCCGGTCAGACCGGTCCTTCCGGCCGAGAAGTATCGCCGAATCTCCGATGGAAACCCATTCATCCTCAAGAACACGGACCTTGTTTTTGGTGAACTCCTCCACAATCTCCCGGGACCCGTAACCGCGGCCTCTGCCCATTCCCTTATCATGATTTCCGAAAACATAAAAGATCCCGTACCGGGTACGGATATCCTGTAAGACCGCGCAGCATTCGGAGAAATCCTGATATGTCGTGCTGTCATCGGCAAAGTCACCGGTGATCACGATGAGATCCGGCTTTTCCGCCTCGATCTTTTCCATATGTCTTGCGAAGCCTTCGGCGGTAAAACCGGTGCCGATATGAGCATCGGCAATCTGTGCAACGCGAAGGCCTTCCGGAATCGCCTTTTCCGTTTCAATCTGATAGGAGGTCTTTCTCACGTTATGAAAATTACTCCATCCGGTGACCAGATAGACAGCCGAAAGAAGAACCGCGCAAAGAGCCACGGCATACGGATTTCCCGGCCGGGAAAAGGCCTTTGCTAAAAGAAGGAAGAAAAGGTCACAGAAGAGATAAAACACTGTGAAATGAATCAGAACGATCACGGCATTCACAAATCCGGACACAAGGGTAATAACCGCAAAAAGCGCCGCCACGATAAGAAACCCGATCAGAATCCGTAAGTGTTTTCTTCCTCCCGAAAGAGTACCGACAAGTCGGATCGTAGCCATGTCGTCCTGTGAGCCAAGGAGTTGCAAAGCTGTATTGTCTTCCTAAGACCGCTTGGCCTCCGACTTCACAAATCCGGACACAAGGGTAATAACCGCAAAACGCGCCGCCACGATAAGAAACCCGATCAGAATCCGTAAGTGTTTTCTTCCTCCCGAAAGAGTACCGAC
>JAZUHZ010000188.1:0-8326 GCA_045642005.1 Candidatus Avilachnospira sp. | reverse complement strand
TCCTTGGCTCACAGAACGACATGGCTACGACCCGACTTCCGCTGACCTCCGATTCGCTGACGTTTCGGATTCCGCTGTCCAGAATTTTTACCAGGCGGTAGTCCAGATCCCGGCAGGCATAGCAGTCACTGCAGCCTTCATAAAGCGAGTTCACCTCATAGAAGGTACCCGCGATATCTCTTCCGGAGAGCACGTCGGAACGGTCGATCACGCACTCCGCATAGTCAAGGTCCAGTTTCTGGAGGCATTCATCGAGATTCTCACACACAATGATCTCGGCATTCGGAAAGTTGACGTGTGCAAAAGATTCCGCCACGGTATTTCCCACCACGGCGATCCGGCTTTCCGTATAGGAAGGACCTTCCTTTTTCCGAAGCTCCGACATGCTTAAGGAAGCGAAGGTATCCGTCAGGATCCTTCCGTTATGCTCGGCCTCGTAAAAATCGTGATAGGTATGATCGGCCACATCGACTTCGCCGCATAAAAGCGCGACATGGAGCGCATCGGCGGAATCGTAGACTTTCCACTCTGTATTGTTTTCAATGCCGGCGCGTTCTTTGACGAGGTCAAAAATCCGTACGGAGGGGCCGTCATAGCGGCCGAAATGATCCCGGTAGATGAGAGAACTGTTGCCGGAAAGCGCGCCGATCCGGATGGTTCCGCGTTTTTTGAGCCATTCGCTGTCTGCAGACGTCATCTTCGCGGGCTTCTGCTCGCGGAAGTATTTCTCCTGCATCTTCACCAGCCGGTAGGGATCGTCCTCATTGAGCTCCTTCATGGAAGCGTTCATTTCGGAAAGAAGATCAAACCTTGCGGGCGCCACGGCGATGAAGTTTTCAAGGCTGCCGGTACAGAAGACCTCGGTGAAGAGATTGTCCGTGTTTTCCGGAGCGCTGACATCCACGCCGGCGATATAATCCACCATGCCGTTACTTAACCCCGTCCAGATCTCATCGGCCTTGTCAAATTCCGTGACCTGTACGGTGATCCCGTTCTCCCGGGCAAAATCAAGGAGAAGCTCCTCGTTGGCACTTCCGGTAATGGTGCCTACCCGGGCCCCTTCCAGGGATTCCACGGTGCGGGTGTCAATCAGGGCTGCGATGTTCCGGCCGATCAGATAGTGTACCTCCGTATTGATCGGATAATCCGGGAAAAGGACCTCCTGGGCTCTGGTCTCTGTATAGCAGGTGCTCGGCAGGAGATCGATCTCTCCCTTCCGGAGCATCTGATAAAGTTCCGCATAGGTGCCGTACACATACTCATACTTCCACTGGTTCCGGCTGGAAAGCTCCTGCAGGAGGTCATAGGCATAGCCTGATTTGCGGTCTTCCTCTGACTCTCCCTCAAGGAGATGATTGTACTGGAAATATCCCACACGCACGGGTTTCAGGCCGTCGTCCAGTCCCGCTTCGGATCGGATCGGCAGCCATAAAACAAATGCCAGAAACAGTATGATTGATAAAAAACGTTTCAGCCGCATGGAAGTATAATACCCCGTATACTGACTATTGTAATGATTTTAACACACGAAAGCGTGAATATCAACAGGTATTCACATATAGTCCCCGAGTTTTTCCGGGGGAACGGGTCTGGCGTAATAATAACCCTGGATCAGGTCAATGCCGGCATTTTCCATTTCATGGACCTGTTCTTCGGTCTCAACGCCCTCCGCCACCACGTCCATGTCAAATGTATGGAAGATCCGGACGATCTCTCCGATGATCCGGACGGAATCCCGGACGATATCCCGGTCGAGCTTGGCGTGGGTGAAGGGAATATTCGTGAGCCGTGCCATGGAGGCGTACCCGGTCCCGAAATCGTCGAGGGCAAACCCGAACCCGACGTTCCGGAGCATGCTCGCGCACGACTTTAAGATGCTCTCAGAGAGTACGGTGGCGGTCTCGGTGATCTCAAAGATCACAAAGGAATGGTCGATTCCGTAGCTGTCCGCAATACTGATCACCTTCCGGATCAGATTTTCCGAGGAGAAGCTCACGGCGGTGAGATTTACATGCACGGCCTCGTATCCGAGGCCTTCGAATTTTCCGTCTTTGATATCCCGGAAGACCTTGCGGATGACCATCTCATCCAGCTCCGTGGCCAGTCCCTTTTCCTCGATGAGCGGGATAAACTCACCGGGGCTTAAGTACCCGAGTTCCTCGCTCTGGTAGCGCACGAGGGCCTCGGCAGACACAAAGCGTTTCTTTTTCTGCGAATAGATCGGCTGATAATACATCCGGAAATTCTCCCCGTCATGGAGATTCTTCCGGATCACGTTTTCGACCACGAGCCGTTTCTGGTACCGGGCGATATCCTCCGCTTCGAGGCAGACGGCATGTTCCGTCGAATGCTGCAGGGAGCGATCCTCCATCGCATTATCAAAAACGCTCATGAGTTCCTTTCCGCCCCCGATGCGTCCGGCATCCCGAACACAGAGGAGCGTCATCTGCGGCACCAGTTCCATGGGTTCCATCTCGAGGAGCGACCCCCGCTTTTCTTCAAACTGACGGAGGAAATCGTCGAAATCATCTTCTTTGGTAAAGGTCAGAAGGAAGGAGGCGTCTCCGGTTCGGAAGGCCCACCCGTTCTGGAAGCAGAGGAGGTAATCGCCCATCGTCCGAAGAACCCGGTCCCCGGTCTCATGACCGTAAAGCATGTAGATGTTGTGCAGGTCATGGATCTCGATGGATGCCGCATGGATGGTCCGGCGGGCGGCTTTGGCAGCCGGCAGAAGCTCCGCGCAGGCCTTGGAATTAAACAGCCCCGTATCCGGGTCGAGCATCATCTGCGGATTCTGAATGGTGAAATACATGATCAGAAAAGAGATGGCGATGGCGCTTCCGGTCAGAAGCTCCGACGGATAGAAAAACTGAACCGCGGAGGAAAGGATCACGAGCGCGGCAAGCCAGATAAAGGAAAGATGTTCGCTGCGGGTAAGAAGTTTCTTCTTATTAATCAGGACGGCGATCATAAGGAAGAGATAAAGCACGAGCGTGACATAGGTCACGAGAGAAAGCGGTCCCTTCCCGTAGGTATAGTCGGCGGCAATCGTAAACACGAGGCCCTTGGGCATCCCGATGCCAAACGCCGCAAGGGCGCAGCCGGCCGGGATCAGGGCCATGACATAGGTCTTTTTCTCCACGGTCTCCTTATTGCCGACGAGGGCCAGAAGGTAGACGACCAGGGTAGCGGGAAAGACGATCTCAATCAGATAGAAAATGATATTGATCGCGTAGCAGACCGGGACCGGCACCCCGAGAGACGGAAGGAGTACGAGACTTCCCGTCATATCAAGCGCCACATTCAGGGTTCCGAGGATCAGAAGGACCCCGTACAGCCGGTTGGAAAACACCGGATAATTCTTCTGCCGGAAGAAATGGTACAGAAGTACCAGTAGAACCAGAAGCGATATGATGTCATAACTAACATTAAAACTCATTTCTGCCTGTCTTTGCCCCCGAAGTTTCCTTTGCTGAATCCTGAACTTTTATTATACCTGAAGCCTTCCGCCCCCGCAAGCCTTATCTCACGTCCTCGAGGACTTCGGTAGGCGGCTGGGTAAGCTTTTCCGGATGATTCAGCATCTTTTTGATGTATTTGAACACCGAGGCATAGTAAAACCCGTCTACAATGCGCTCATCGGTATTGAAGGTATAGTCAATGTACCGGCGCCGGATGAGATTGCCGTCCCGGTCGGTCTCGTTCACGTTATATTTTGTTCCGAAGGAACAGAACACCGGCATATTGCCGAAATTGTATAAGTGATGGACGATCGGGTTGATCCCGAGGGAGGCCATGGAGGTGAAAAAGATGGACGAATGGAAGGGGCTGATCTCCAGAAGAAACTTCGGGATCATCCCGTAGTAATCAAGCTTTTCCACAAGCCATACCCCGAAACGGACAATAAACCTCGGGATCAGCGAGAACAGCCGCGCGACCTTGTCAAAATCCGAGCTGCCGACGGGCGTCTTCTTGATCCGTTCCACCTCTTTATCGAGTTTTTCGTAGATATCGTAAATCGTATCGTAGGGGGAAAGATGCAGTTTCAGTACCGACTCCTCGCCCTCCAGCGACATGGAGTTTTTCACCACCATGCAGAACTGGATGTCGTGGCCCCTCGAATAGAGACGCTGCCCGGACAGGAACCGGTTGATGGCCGGATATTTGGCCACGGCCCGCACATAGGCGGCCAGGAACACATGCATGAATCCCATGTTTTTATAGCCCTGTTCCTTCTGGGCCTGGATGAAACGGTCGATTTCCGTGACCTCCACCCTGTCATGGATATGGTTGGAGGCGTCCTCTCTGGTCTTCATGAGAAAGGCCGATGCCTGGGTCACGATCCCGACGTGACGGACCCTGCGGCCGTCCGAGCGGTCTCCCCAGGAGGGATGGAAGGCGCCGTCGAGATGGATTGCCATGGCGCAGATGAGGAAAAATGCGCCGAGAAGTAACAGCATGTCCGGCATCCCGTTGATCACGGGATGCGTGAGGATCGCGGCTTTTTCCGGGAACTGCCGCAGAAAGCCCATCAGTTCAAGGACAAACGCCCCGAGAAGCGCAATGCCGATAATGAGCCTCCGCCCGAAGTTTCCGCTTAAGATCTCCGCATAGAAGATTCCGATCACCGCATAGGCAAAGACATACAGAAATCTGATCTTCGGCGTGTAGTTCGAGAGACACACGCGGATCACAAAATAAAGGACACCCATGTTGAACGGGACAGCCGTCCGGTATAAAAGTTCCTGTCCGTTGATGAGCATCGTAGCGGTGATCAGCACACACGCAAGGACCGGCAGCGTCACCAGCCACAGATGGGGCGTGATGTTTTCCACTGCCGCATACCAGATCCGTACCGCCGCCGAACAGAGAAAGGCTGCGCACGAAAGCCAGGTAAAAGGATTCTTTCTGCTCACGTAATAGGAAACTTTTTCTTTCACAAAAACCTCCCTGGAATTATGACATGGGAGAACCGAACTCCGAAAGCTCGAGTCCCTCGTTCCGCTCAAGGACCATCTTCACGCTCCATTCATGCGCAAAGAGAAGAAGGGGATTGCCCTTTAAGTCCGTCACGGCCTTCATATCCGAAGTGCCGTTGATCTTTCCGATATTCACTTCCGTAGGATTGTTAATCCAGCGGACATACTCATAGGGAAGCTGCTCTAAGGCCACTTCCACGTTATATTCACTCTTTAACCGGTAGGTAAGCACCTCAAACTGCAGCACACCCACAACGCCCACGATGATTTCCTCCATGCCGGAGTTAATCTCCTGGAAGATCTGGATGGCGCCTTCCTGTGCGATCTGCATAACGCCCTTCAGGAACTGTTTCCGCTTCATGGTATCCGCCTGCTTGACCCGGGCGAAATGCTCCGGCGCGAAGGTCGGGATGCCGGCAAAACGGAATTTTTTATTCGATACGCAGAGCGTGTCGCCGATGGAGTAGATTCCGGGATCGAACACGCCAATGATGTCTCCGGCATAGGCCTTTTCGATGATCTGCCGTTCGTCCGCCATCATCTGGGTTGGCATGGTGAGCTTAATTTTCCGTCCGCCCTGCACATGATTCACTTCCATGCCGGCTTCGTATTCACCGGAGCAGATGCGCATGAAGGCCACGCGGTCCCGGTGGGCCTTGTTCATATTGGCCTGAATCTTAAAGACAAAGGCCGAGAAGTCCTCGGTGAAGGGATCCACGAGGCCGTCGCTTGACGTTCTTGCCAGCGGGGAAGAGGTCATCGAAAGGAAATGCTTTAAGAAGGGCTCCACGCCGAAGTTTGTGAGTGCGGATCCGAAGAACACCGGGCTCAGCTTTCCGTTTCTCACCTTTTCGAGATCCAGCTCGTCGGCAGCGCCTTCGATCAGCTCAAGGTCCTCCATGAGTTTCTGGTAGTTGATCACGCCGATCACCTTTTCGAGATTCGGATCGTTAAGGCTGTATTCGCTGGTCTCCAGCTCCTTCGCACCGCCCATCTCCGCCTTGAAGGTGATGATCTTTTTGTCCTCGCGTTCATAGACGCCTTTAAAGTTTTTGCCGCAGCCGATGGGCCAGTTTACCGGGCAGGTATGGATGCCGAGGACATCCTCGATCTCCGAGAGAAGCTCGAAGGGGTCTCTCGCTTCTCGGTCGAATTTATTGATGAAGGTAAAGATCGGAATATGCCGCATGACGCAGACCTTAAAGAGTTTGATGGTCTGCGCCTCCACGCCCTTTGATCCGTCAATAACCATGACAGCGCTGTCGGCCGCCATGAGGGTGCGGTAGGTATCCTCCGAGAAATCCTGATGGCCGGGGGTGTCAAGGATATTGATCACTCTCCCGTCATACTGAAACTGCATGGCCGAGCTCGTCACCGAGATTCCTCTCTCCTTCTCGATCTCCATCCAGTCGGATACCGCGTGTTTGGTGGCTTTTCTGCCCTTTACGGTTCCCGCCAGGTTGATGGCGCCTCCGTACAGGAGGAATTTTTCCGTAAGGGTGGTCTTGCCCGCGTCGGGGTGGGAGATGATGGCGAAGGTGCGGCGTTTTTCAATTTCCTTTTGCAGTGTGTCTTTCTTGTCCATGTGATTTCAGTTCTTTCTTAAATACTATCTGTCATGATCCCTGTGACACAGCTGCGCCGTTTCACGCGGATCATGCTTTCATAACTTCCGTGAAACATCTTCGACGTTTCACGGAAGTTATGCAGGGTTATGTTTCTCTCTTTCATAACACGTGTGAAACGGCGCAGCTGTTTCACACGTGTTATGCGGGGTTACAGTTCCTCGAGGAATCTCTGCAGCGCGTCTTTCCAGTCAGGAAGTGGGGTGAAGCCCTCTTTCACGAGTTTTCCTTTCTCAAGTCTTGAGTTGAAGGGACGCACGGCCTTTGAGATGCCGTATTCCGCGGTGGTGACGGGCTCCACGGTAACCGCAGCGTAATCGGGGATCTGTCCCGATCCGGACTGTGCCGGGATCTTAAGTTCCGCCGCCTGGCGGAAGATTTCCTTTGTAAAATCGTACCAGGAGATATACCCGCCTTCGTTGGTGGCATGGTAGTATCCGTATTTGCCGGTCAGATTTATGTCAACCAGAAGCCGGGCGAGGTCATAGGTATAGGTCGGGGTTCCGATCTGGTCGGAGACCACGCGCAGATGGTCGTGATTCTCGGCCAGTTTCAGCATCGTGCGGATGAAGTTGTGTCCGTTTTTTCCGAATACCCAGGCGATCCGGACGATGAAATATTTTGTCAGAAGCCCGGAGACGGCGAGTTCTCCGTCGAGTTTCGTCTGCCCGTAATAGTTCTGCGGCGCATAGTCCTTGCAGTCCGGCTCCCAGGGAGTTTCCCCTTTTCCGTCAAAGACATAGTCGGTACTGATATAGGTCATGGGAATGTCCGCTGCCTTGCAGGCGAGCGCGATGTTTTCCGTTCCCGTCACGTTGACGGCGAAAACTTTGGGCTTATTTTCCTCATCCTCCGCGGCATCCACGGCGGTCCAGGCCGCGCAGTGAAGGACTGCATCCGGCTTTACCTTAGCCACGGCCTCCGATACCGCCCCGCGGTCCGTGATATCAAGCCTGAGATAATTTCCTGCCGGATCTTCCGCACCGTCCGATGCCATTGCGCCGTCTGTTTTCTTCGTGCCATCTGCCTGCATTTGAGAAAGAAACACCTCTTTTTCGCAGATGTCGGTTCCCACGGCCTCCAGGCCGCGCTTTGTAAGTTCATTCATGAGGTCGTGGCCCAGCTGGCCGCAGACACCGGTGACTAAAAATTTCATATTTCCTCCCGTTTACAGAACGACATTCCAGGGCTTATTGGTTTCCACCAGGATGCTTTCCCGGCAGCCGGCAGCTTCCCCGGCCTTTATGTCCCGATCCGAATCGCCGATCATGATGCATTCGGAAAGATCGAGGTTAAAATCCTCTGCCGCTCTTATGAGCATACCCGGTTTCGGTTTTCGGCAGCTGCAGACAATCTTGAGCTCCGGCACTTCGCCGTCAAATCCCCTGTCCGGGTGATGCGGGCAGAAGTAGATGCCGTCGAGATACGCGCCGGCCTTTCCGAGTTCCGTCGCCATCTTCTGATGCATCCTCGCAAGTTCCGCAAAGGTCATCTCGCCGCGGGCGATGACCGGCTGATTGGTCACAACGATGGCGAGATAACCGCTCTCGTTGATTTTTCTGATATTTTCCGCCGCCCAGGGAAGAAGCGTGAACTCCTCCGTGCTGTGGCAGAATCCCACTTCCTCGTTGATGACGCCGTCCCGGTCAAGAAAAACCGCTTTCTGCTGATGCAGGAGATTCCGCCTGGCAGGGATATTTTCCCGGAAGTCGCGGCATACCG
>JAZUHZ010000187.1:0-4673 GCA_045642005.1 Candidatus Avilachnospira sp. | reverse complement strand
ACGGAACCGCATGTTTCACACCTGTTATGCATGATTCTTGTGAAACATCTCCGATGTTTCACAAGAATCATGTGAGATAGTAGAATATGTAGCTCACCTGTCCGTTGTCCTTGAAACAGAAGTACATGGCGTATTTTCCGTCCGCGGTCTGATAGCGGAGGCAGGATTTTGCGAAGGCCGTGATGCCGTTCGGATCAAAGCCGTAGGCAATCTGAATGGCTTTTGTATCCTTCGGGGAACTCATGGAAACCGATTTTCCTTCTCCGTAGGCTTTTACCACATCGGCTTTCGTGGAGGCGAGGGTGATGCCGCGGGCGGTTTTTACGACACTGTCCCGGCTTTCATCCTCGGAAGAATCATAATAGAAGTAAACGGCCGCATCGTTTGTGTATCCGGACCGGAGATAGTTCAGAAGATTTCCCTCCGGCACCGAATTTCCGGCGGCGAGAAAATCCGCTTCGGTAAGGGCTCCGGCAGGGACAGCATTCTGCGCGGGGGCTGCCTGTCCGCCTTCGAACTTTGAGGTATAGACAATGTTGGAGTTGTCGATATTCACCTTTGTAAGTCCGTACTTATTTTTCAGCGTCTCGATGCCGTCCTGGTTTTTGATGGCTGCGAAACTGCCGCCGTGAGAGCTTTCCAGAGAAAGATTCACACTGAGACCGTCGGCGGTATACTGCTTCGATTCATACCGGAGCATGCCGAAATGTCCCTCATGGTTCATTTCGAGTGAGTAGTAATTTCCCGTGCCGTCCTGCACCAGGCCGGCGGAGATCATATTGCCCTCTGCGTCGATCAGATACCAGATATTCCGGCCGTTTGCGGGAACGGCATCGTCACAGAGCCATGCATTGGTGATCAGCCTGCCGGAGGCATCATGAATGTGCCAGGTTCCGGCGCTGTCCTGTGCCCAGTATTTTGAGAACGCTGCTTCCGCAAATGCCGTGACGGAAAAGAAGGCCGCGAGGAGGACAGATAAAACCAGTATTTTTTTCAGATTTCTCATAAATGGATCCTTTCGGTCGGTTTCTCATGATTCTTATTTTACTGTACTATACCACATATCTCCGGCTCTTTCTTTAACAAATGGTTACATTTTCGCAAATAATCGCTTTCCGAAGCGGATGACTTTCCGGGGGATTCATGGTACAATCTGAAATAGTTTGAAAACCGAAGGAAAAAGAGCCCGCCCCGGCATCCGGCGCTGCGGGGGCTCGGAATTCTGACTGGAAATCTGATTGGAAGTTTGATCAACGGAGTTTTATGAACGGAAAGAAAGAACTCACAACCTGGGAGGCTGCGTGCATCATCACCGGCTACGGGATCGGAAGCGGCGTTATGAGTATGCCTTATCTGGCGGAAAAGACCGGCATGCTTTCCGCCTTCCTCATTCTTCTTGTCGCCTATGCGGCCAGCTACGTGCTGCATATGATGATCGCGGACCTCTCCTTAAAAACCGGCGACGGCGGCCAGATCATCTCCTGCCTCAACCGTTTCCTGTTCCGGGGAAAATGGAAGACCGCGCTGACGGTTTCTTTTTTCGTTCTCATGCTCCTTATCCTGTTTACCAACCTCACCGGATATATCACCGGATCGGGGGAGATTCTTACGGGGCTCACCGGACTCCCGCTTCCCGTGACGATGATCCTTTTCTACGGGCTGGCCGCCGTCGTCGTGCTTTTCGGCTTAAAGGCGGTGGGAATCTCCGAAAAATATACGATTCTCGCGATTTATCTGCTGCTTACCGTACTGGCAGCCGCCTCATTTGGCAATGTGCGCAATGAAGTCCCGCTTGTTAAGGCTGATTTCAAGGCGGTTCTTGCCTACTACGGGATGGCCATGTTCAGCCTTTCCGCCTTTTTCTCCGTGCCGCAGGCCGTCACAGGTCTTGCCGGCGATCCGAAAAAGATCCGGGCGGCCGTATCCCTCGGATTCTTAAACAACCTTGTGATGATCGTCATCATCAACTACTGTTCCCTGCTTTCGTCCGAAACGATCACGGAAGTTGCCATGACGGGATGGTCCCGCGGGATCGGCCTCTGGGCTGAAGTGATCGGCGGCCTCTTTACCGTGCTTGCCATGCTCACAACCTACTGGTCTCTGTCGCTTGCTCTCTCGGACATTGTCACGGAGACCCTGAAAACCAGGGCGAAGCTTTCCTGGATCATTGCCACCCTGCCGTCCCTCCTCATCGCATTCCTGAACCCCTCCGGATTCATGGGGATCATGCGGACCGCCGGCGGACTTGTCTCCATCATGATCGCGGTCATGGTGGTGCCTTCGTTTATCCGTTCCCGAAAGGAGGTTCCGGGTTCTCTCCTTAGGCATAACGGCAGCGTTGTCTGCGCGCTGATCATCCTCGCCTACCTTCTGATGGGCATCGGATCGATCGTCCCGGTATCCTGAATGGCTGTTTTTTATCACGCAAAAATTCATACAATGAAGGACGGAGATCCATTGTTCTTCGCCATGGAAGTAAAAGACGGGCAAGTGGCGCGTCTTTTTTCGGAAGAGGAATTCCGGGAAACGTTCCGGGAGACCGGGAAAGAAATGACGGACCTACGGGGCCTCCATGTCTATCCCTGTCTCATTGATCCGCATGTGCATATGTTATATACGATTGCGGTCATGGCCGCAGGCTTTTCCGCCTGCCGGATCACGGAACACGGAGTGGAACCCCGCACCCTTTCGGAAGTCGGGGAGAAGATACAGCAGTTCTGTGAATCGCAGAAACCGGAGGCCGTGGTAGCCGTCAATAATTATATCCGTGCCGCCATGGCGGAGCGCCGTATGCCCACCCGCGAGGAACTGGACCTCTGGGGCGGCGGACGTCCCGTCGTCCTTTACAATATCGACGGACATTCCACCTCTCTTTCCACCGCCATGCTCGAAAAGATCGGCATTGACCCCGACGGGCACAGCGGCGTGCTCACCGGGGAGGAAAATGAACGGGCCCAGGGGAAGATCACCGACGTTGTCTCGGCCTCTGTCTCCCTTCCCGTGCTCGCAAAAGGCATTGCCCGTTTTGAAAACTACTGCGCGGAGCACGGGATCTGCATGGTCGGCGCCCTCGAGGGAAACGGGGACTCCGAGCGGGATCCCGCGACAAGGCTCATTGCTTTTCTTTCACGGCATTTTGACACCGAAGTGCGGCTGTATCTGCAATATAAGGACCTTCGTCGGGTGGAACCCTATACCCGGTGGATGCATCATCGGCGGGTCGGAGGCTGCGGAGACTGGGAAATGGACGGATCCGTGGGGTCCGGGAGTGCAGCTTTTGACGTCCCCTATCCCGGAAAGGACCTGCCGTCCCCCTGCTACTATTCCGAAGAGGCGGTTTCCAGGCTTGTCCGGGAGGCGGACCGGAAAGGGTACCAGATCAGTTCCCATGCCATCGGCGGAACCGCGATCCGGAGGCTTTATGAAGCGCTCTCCGGGACTGCGCCGGGTCGGCTTCACCGGATCGAACACTGTGAATTTGCCGATGACGAGATGTTCCGGAAAATCTCGGAGGGGCGTTTTGCCGTCGTGGTGCAGCCCGGCTATTCCTATATCGATAAGCGCTATCTCCACACCTATGAGGAGGCGCTTCCGGAAGAGATCCTCCGGCGTATGAAACTTCGGTCCTATCTTCGGGCCGGCGTCATTCTCGCAGGGTCTTCCGACAGCCCCGTGCAGGATCTCGATCCGTTTTTACAGATGGCCGGGATGACTTCGTTCTATGTGGAAGAGGAATCCCTGACTGCCCGGGAGGCACTCCGGACCTACACCCGGAATGCTGCGCTGGCTCTTGAGGAAGAAGCGGCATACGGGACACTGGAACCCGGAAAGAACGCCAGCTTCTTTACCGCTTCGAACGATTTTGAAGCGCTGTCCACCGAGGAGATCCTCTCCTTCCTCCCGGCGGAGACCTATTATAAAGGAAAGAAATATCAAAAGAAAAACGGGACTGTCCGGGAGCTTCTCCGGATGCTCCTTCGTCCCGCAAAAAAAATATAATAATTTATGCTTCGGAAACATTTACCTCACCTGAAACTGCGCTCCTGTCTGATCATTGTTCTCGGAAATCTGATCCTTTCCTTCGGACTTTATAACGTCCACGCGCAGACCGATATCACCGAAGGCGGCGTCCTCGGCCTCATGCTTCTCATCAAATACTGGTTCGATATCTCGCCGGCCTATTCCGGCTTTGTTCTCGATGTCCTCTGTTACGGCCTCGGCTGGAAGGTCCTCGGCAGGGACTTTCTCGGGTATTCGCTGGTGGCGACCGTGTTTTTCTCTGTCTTTTACCGGATCTTTGAATGTTTTCCGCCGCTCTGGCCGGAGATCGGTGCGCATCCCGCCGCCGCAGCCGTCGTCGGCGCGTGCTTTGTGGGCGTGGGTGCCGGGCTTTCCGTCCGGACGGGCGGCGCCACCGGCGGGGATGATGCCATCGCCATGGCGCTAGCGAAGCTCACCGGGAAGGGGATTGAGCTTATGTATCTGATCACGGATCTTACGGTGCTGCTGCTGTCCCTTTCCTATATTCCGTTTCCGAAGCTGATCTGGTCGCTTGTGACGGTGACGCTGTCGGGGCAGATCATCGGGTGGATACAGAAGATGTAGCATAACAGGCGTGAAACATGCGCTCCTTTTGCATAACAGCCGTGAAACATGAAGTCGGATCGTAGCCA
>JAZUHZ010000186.1:0-4857 GCA_045642005.1 Candidatus Avilachnospira sp. | reverse complement strand
ACATGGCACTCGTGAAACATCTTCGACGTTTCACGAGTGCCATGTTTCACGGCGTGTATGTATTTTTCTTGACATTTAACCGTTTTGTTATATAATACATTTAACATATATGTTAAATGTTAAATGAAAGGAAATCTATGGGAATTCAGTCTACCTTGAAAGCTCTTTCGGATCCCGTAAGGAGGGAGATCCTCGTACTGCTGAAAGAAGGGAAAATGCCGGCGGGAGAGATCGCTGAGCGGTTTCCCATCACGCAGGCAGCCGTTTCCCGGCATCTTAGCGTATTAAAAGATGCGGATCTGATCCGGGACAGTCGGGAGGGAAAATACATTTACTATGAACTGAATACTTCCGTACTGGAGGATGTGATGCTTTTTATTACCGGACTGAAAGGAGAGAAAGCGGATGAAGAATAAAGAAAAATGGAAACTTCTGATTTCAGGACTTGTCATTCTGTCACCGGCTGCGGCGGGCTTGTTCTTATGGCAGAAGCTGCCGGATACCCTTGCTACCCACTGGGGTGCGGACGGAACCGCAGATGGTTTTTCCGGGAAGGCATTTGCTGTTTTCGGGCTTCCCCTTGTTATGCTTTTCGCACAGGTGCTGACAGTGCTTCTTGTGGAAAAAGATAACGGGGAAAAACAGGACCGGAAAATCCTTGATGTGATCTACTGGATCCTGCCGGCGGTTTCCGTTATGGTCTGTCCGGTAACCTATGGCAGTGCCATGGGAAAAACAACTGGTTTTTCAACCCTGCTGCCGCTTGTTTTCAGTTTTCTCTTTATTCTGATCGGAAACTATCTTCCGAAAGCGAAGAGGAACAGGACACTGGGGGTCAAGGTAAAGTGGACGCTTGTGAATGATGAAAACTGGAGACGTACCCATCGCTTTACCGGAAAGCTCTGGTTTTATGCGGGAATTTTTTCTCTGTGCCTCCTGCTTCTTCCCGAAAAGGCGGCAGGGACTGCCTTTACGGTTCTCCTTCTGTTCCTTGTTTTCCTTCCGTTCCTTTACTCTTTCCTGTATTATCGAAAGCAGAAGCGGGAGGGCACCTGGACGGAGGACAATACCGTAGTCAGCCCGAAAAATGCAAAAACAGGAGCTGTTTTTGCTCTCCTCATCCTTTCGGCAACGGGGATTCTTATGTTTAGCGGAGATATCCATATAGAGTATGGAGAAAAAGGCTTCACGGTAGATTCTGTTTACTGGCATCCGCTTACCGTGGACTATAAAGCAATTGATACAATTGAACTCCGGGACGATGTGGAGACCGGGATCCGGACACACGGGTTCGGTTCTGCAAGGCTTATGATGGGGACTTTCCGGAATGATGAATTCGGGACCTACGAGCGATACGCCTATACCCGGAACCGGGAGTGCGTTGTGGTCGGATCCGGCGGAAAGATCCTGGTGCTTTCCGGAAAAGATGGGGAGGAAACCGGCAGGATCTACCGGACAATCCTTGAAAACATAGAAGCAAATAAAAAATAATTATTAATTTGTGAAATATTAAAGACATTTCCTCCGTATTATAGGTAAAATAAGAATACGGAGGATTTCGTTTATGAAAATCAGTTCAAAGAAAATGTATACCCTGACTGCAGCCCTTCTGTGCCTTTCCCTTCTTTGCGGCTGTGGAGCAAAGAGCCAGGCTGTGAATGAAGCGTATATGGTGGCGGAAACTGCCGCGGCTTCAATGAATATGGCCGGCGCAGCTGCAGATTATGCCAGGGAAATGCCGATGGCAGAGCCGGCGTATGAAGAAGAGGCAGGCTATTCGTACGGAATGTCCGGTGCCGGGGAGCTGCCTGCAGCGCCTACGGAAGAAGAGCTTTCCGGCAGTAATCTCAGCAGCGACGGGCAGCCGGCGGAAGAAACGGATCATGGGCGGAAGCTGATCCGGAATGTCGATGTGTCCCTGCAGACACTGGAATTTGATAAGGTAACAGATCACATCAAGCAGACAGTGAAGACACTCGGCGGTTACATTGAGAATTCCGGCACCTATGGCGGATCCTATTATGGCGGCGGAAGAAGATCTTCCAATATCACGGCCCGGATTCCTCAGGAAAAACTTGATTTATTTCTTGATACGGCCCTCACGGATGCCACAGTGATCAGCATGAACGAGAATACGGAAGATATCACACTCCGTTATTCCGATCTCGAGTCGAAAGTGGAAGCCTTAAATATCGAGTATGACCGTCTGACCGAGCTTCTCACGAAGGCTGACAGCATTGAATCCGTGATCGCGCTGGAGTCCCGTCTTTCGGAGGTGAGGTATGAACTGGAGAGCATCCGGTCCAGCCTGAAAAGCTATGACAACCGTGTCACCTATTCCACCGTCTATCTCTACATTGAAGAAGTGGAAATCATCACCCCTGCGAAGAAGGCAACCTTCGGAGAAAAGATCACAACGGGTTTTGCCGAAGGAACCAGAGATTTTGTGGAAGGTCTTGAAGATTTTGCCGTATGGTTCATTTCCAATATCTTCTCTCTGCTCCTTACCGCCATTATCATTTTTGCAGTGGTAAAGATCGGAAAAAAGATCCGGAACACCAGGAAAAACCGCCCTGCAAAGGAAAAGAAACCGGGGAAAAAGCTTTTTGCCGGAAAAAACAGAAAGACGGAAATGGCTGTTCCTGCGGCTGATCCGTTGACAGAAGAAAATAATTCAACAGAAAAGTGACCGATGACCAAAGAGGAAAAACTCGAATACATCGTGAATACCTACACAAAGCTGATGCACCAGAAAGCGTTCTCGGTCCTCCGGGATTCCTATGAGGCCGAGGATGCCTGCCAGGAGGCCTTCCTGAAGCTTTACCGTGTTCTTGACCGCGTTTCGGACGTGACTACGCCCGAGGCACGGTCTTACTGTGTTATGACGGCGAAAAACGCTGCGATTGACATTGCCAGAAAACTGCATCATGAAACACCGGTGGAAGAGATTTACGATGAGGAGGCCTCCGTTTTTGATGTTTATCCTTCGGATACGGCAGAGCTACTCGAGGATCTCGGGGAACTGCCGGACGTGTATAAGGACGTGATCCGTCTCAGATGCTTCGAGGAAAAGAGCGCGGAAGAGACGGCAGAAGAATTGTCCGTGAGCACGAATACCGTGAATCTCCGTCTTTTCCGGGCCCGGAAGATCTTAGCAAAGAAATGGCTCACAGGTGCCGTATCCGTGCTTCTTCTTTGCAGACTTCTCTATCTCCTTGCTCCTACCTTTATTATTAAAAGCGGGTCAGCTGTGCAAAAAGAGGCAGCCGTCATGGAAGAAGCAGCCTGTGAAGAAGTCTGGGAGGCAGAAGCGCCGGCAGAGGCAGCTCCGGTAGTCATGGCAGAAGCCGGAAGGAGTACGGTCTCCGGGGATATGGAAGAAACGAAAGAGATGCCCGCAGCAGTGATTCCGGAAACGGTTTCAGAAAACGCTGCTCCGGGGCGCGGGGCAGAGGAAATCCCGGCACCCGGACATGCCGTGAATTCCGCACCGGATTATGTAACATCGTCGGTAACAACGGAAGAAGAGGAGAACGATGCGGTACGAAAGGGAGTCCTCATCCTCGCCCTGCTCCTTCTTTCTGTTCCCGCCGCTTTCCTGATCCGGAGAATACGACGGAAGAAAAGGACTGCATCTGATCGAACCGTAAAGCGGTGATAGATACAATACACAAAAAAAAACTTGATATTTAGTGCACTATGTGAGAAAATAAAAAAAGTTTGTTTATAAGTTAACGACAGGAGGAGTTTTTTCATGACTTATACAAAAGAAGTTGAGATGATGTGCCCCGTTCATCAGGGAGTTCATCACGGTGCTGCTCCCATCCCGGAAGAAGGAAAGTGGATCCAGCCGAAGGAAGTCAAAGACATTTCAGGTTTCACCCACGGTGTCGGCTGGTGCGCTCCGCAGCAGGGTGCCTGCAAGCTTTCCCTGAATGTGAAGGAAGGCATCATTCAGGAGGCTCTGGTAGAGACCCTTGGATGCTCCGGTATGACGCATTCTGCAGCTATGGCAGCGGAGATCCTCCCCGGACTCACTGTGATGGAAGCACTGAACACAGACCTTGTATGCGATGCCATTAACACCGCTATGAGAGAGCTTTTCCTTCAGATCGTTTACGGTCGTTCCCAGTCCGCATTCTCAGATGACGGTCTTACCATCGGCGCAGGTCTTGAGGACCTCGGAAAAGGACTTCGTTCTCAGGTTGGTACCATGTACGGTACCCTTGCCAAGGGACCCAGATACCTCGAGATGGCAGAAGGCTATGTCACGGGAATCGCTCTGGATGAGGAAGATCAGATCATCGGCTATCAGTATGTAAACCTTGGCAAGATGACCGATTTCATCAAGAAGGGCGACGATGCCAATACTGCATGGGAGAAGGCAAAGGGTCAGTACGGCCGTGTAGCTGATGCAAAGCGCATCATCGATCCCAGAACAGATAAAGAAGTGAAATAAGAGGGTAGGAGGATAAAATAATGGCACTTTTCGAAGGTTATGAGAGAAGAATAGAGAACATTACCAAGGTCCTTAACTCTTACGGAATTAAGGATATCGAAGAAGCAAGAAAGATCACCGAGGATGCGGGACTTGACGTTTATTCCCTCAACAAGGGTATCCAGCCGATCTGCTTCGAGAACGCCTGCTGGGCCTATATCACAGGTGCAGCGATTGCAATCAGGAAGAATTGCAGAAATGCAGCGGATGCTGCAGCAGCCATCGGCGAAGGCCTTCAGGCTTTCTGCATCAAGGGTTCCGTAGCCGATAACCGTAAGGTTGGTCTTGGCCACGGAAATTTAGGCAAGATGCTTCTTTCTGAAGATACCGAGTGCTTCTGCTTCCTGGCAGGTCACGAG
>JAZUHZ010000185.1:0-5472 GCA_045642005.1 Candidatus Avilachnospira sp. | reverse complement strand
TGTTTCACGAGTGCCATGTTTCACGGCGTGTATGATTCCGGTATTCATTATTCCTTCTCAGAGGCCGGGCAAAGCGTTACTGCTCGCCGGAAAGAAACCGCGACTTCTTGACGCAGGACCTCGTTGCCTCGATCACGGCACTCCGGAATCCCTTTTCCTCAAGGATGCTCACACCTTCGATCGTTGTGCCGCCAGGGGAACATACGGCATCCTTTAAAGCTCCCGGATGCACATCACTGTCCCGGACCAGTTTCCCGGCACCGAGCACCATCTGCGAGGCAAACTGATAGGCAAGATCACGTTTCAGACCCTCGGCCACCGCCCCGTCAGCCAGGGCCTCGATCAGAATATAGACAAAAGCCACCCCTGCGCTCGCGATGCTGGAAACGATATCCATGTCCTCTTCATGGACCTTTACCGGGATACTGAAGGGTCGGAACATACCGAGGGCCCGTTCACATTCGTCTTCGGTCACGATCCTGGCGGGGCAGTACCCGCAGCAACCCTCTCCCACCTGAGCGGGCAGATTGGGCATAAGGCGGATCACTTTCACCTCGCGGCCGATATAGGAGCAGATTTTTTCAATACTGATCCCGACGGCGATAGAAAGAAGGATCGTATCCTCCCGAAGGCAGCCACGGATCTCTCTCATGACTTTTTCAAAATCCTGCGGCTTGATGCCGACAAGAAGTACATCGGCTCCGCTGGCCACGCTGACATTATCCTCGCATACCGTGACATCGAGCTTTTCTCTGAGCTCCGTTCTCCGGTAGGCGTGTTTCACGGAAACCTGGACATCTTCTTTCTTCACGGTCCCGTTTTTTATCATCTGTTCCAGAATGATTCCGGCCATATGGCCGCATCCGATCACACCAAATTTCATTCGTTTCTCCTGTAATCTCTTTTTCGTAATTTTTAAACAGTGTAACTATAACACACCATAAAGAGAATTACCATATAAAGATGCTGCCCTTAATGATGATACCATGCGCTGTTTTCAAACGATGTGGAAAGCCTCCGCAGTTCATCTGTACCGCAGTTCCCAGAAAGCCACAGCGGCAGCCGCGGCCACATTCAGAGAATCCACGGTTTCCCGCATCGGGATCTTCACGGTATAGTCGCTCCCGCGGATTGTCTCCGGAAGCAGTCCGTCGCACTCGGAGCCGAGGATCACGGCAAGCTTCTCTTCGTTCTTAAGACTCTCCTCCTCAATGGATACCGTGTCCTCGCAGAGGGCCATGGCCGCCGTCCGGAACCCGAAATCCCGTACGGAAAGGGCCGTGTCAAGGAATGTCCAGGGAATCTGAAAGCAGGTCCCCATACTGACACGGATGGCTCTCCGGTACAGGGGATCACTGGAATCCTTCGTAAGAAGCACCGCGTCCATATTCATAGCCGCTGCGGAGCGCATGATTGCCCCCACATTGGTAGGATTCATCACCCGCTCCAGGACAGCAATCCGGTGGGCATTCCGGCAGAGTGTCCGGGCGTTCGGAAGCTTTTTCCGCTGAAAAAGGCACAGAATCCCGCCGGTTAAATTATACCCGGTGATCCTGCACAGAGCCGCATGCGAAGCCAGGAAGGCCACGGGACAGAGGGAAAGAATCTCTCCGATCTCCTCTTCTGAAAAGATATCCTCATAAAGAAGCGAGACCGGACAGTATCCCGCAGCAATGGCCCGGTGGATCACTTTGAGACTCTCCGCGATAAAAAGCCCCTCAGACGGTTCATAATAAGTCCGGAGCTGCGGTTCATTGAGTTTTGTATAAGGAAGAAGCCGCTCGTCACTGAGTTCTGTGATGGGAATGATTTCTGCCATGGTTTTCCTCCGTTATGAAGAAAGAGTGGCTTTTTAAGCCACTCTTTAATGCCGGAGACCGGGGTCGAACCGGCACGAGCATCACTGCTCACGGGATTTTAAGTCCCGGGCGTCTGCCAATTCCGCCACTCCGGCAATTCTGCCTTTATAAAACTGCCAGAGGATCCTCCTCTGACACGATCAGTCACTTATGGTTCCTCGGGGACTCGAACCCAGGACCGACCGGTTATGAGCCGGATGCTCTAACCAACTGAGCTAAGGAACCATTCCCCGTTTCCCAAATATGTTTTTTGAGAAAAAGAAAAAGCCGATATTCGGACTCGAACCGAAAACCTGCTGATTACAAATCAGCTGCTCTGCCAATTGAGCCATATCGGCATTGCCATGTACCTCACAGCCCCTGTATGATACCAAAAAGGGGTCGTTTTGTCAACAGCTTTTTGAACTTTTTTCCGCCCCGATCGGCGCGTAAGACCGTGCTTTTCCGTCTGTAAAACAGAGGAGAAATCCCTCTCCGTGGCGCGGATTCCATTCATAGAAATTCCTTCCCTCTTCCGGAAAAAGCGTCATCATAATCGCCGCGATCGGACCCCCGTGCGTGACAAGGATCGCATCCTCGTCTTTATCAATCAGAAGCTGCAGTGTCTTAAGAACACGCTCTTTCATCTCCCGGTAGCTTTCCCCCGAGGGAGGCGCCGTGTTCTCAAAATCAGAAAGCCACGCCTGATACGTTTCGGTATCTTTCAGTTCCTCGTAAGTGCGGCACTCAAAGCTCCCGAAGTCAATCTCTCTCATCCCGGGAAGGATTTCATGTGCCGGATTCCCGTAGACAGCCCTGAGCGTATCCTCCGTCCTTCTCATTCCGCTCGTATATACTTTGTATCCTGAAGGATCAGGGTAACATCCTTCCCGCCTTTTCCGGATCAGAAGTTCCAGAGAATCCGCTGTCACCGGCTGATCAGTACTCCCGAGATACTGATGCCGTTCATTTGCAATGGTGCGCCCGTGGCGAAGTAATATCAGTTTCATAATAACGTAAGAAGACCTGCCGTCTCTGCAATCGTAAGAGCAAACCCGGAGATGTCCCCGTTCATGCCGCCGAGATCATGTTTTGCATAAAGGGTACACAGAAGATAGACTCCCGCTGTCACGATGGGCGAAAAATTCACGCCGCAGATAAAGGCCGGAATCAGAACCGCGAGCAGAAGGCAGAGAGAAGGCAGGATCAGAAGACCCTTCCGATAGGTTTTTCCGCTGTACTGGCTCGTGCCCATCGGCCGGAACCGCATCACCGCGATGCTGGCCATAGCCCGGGAGGATACCGGGATCAGAACAAACGGAATAAGTTTACATAATTCATAGAATTCGTCTCCGGCTCCCTGAAAAATATCCACGCAGACGGAGACCGTCCCCGCAATCAGCAGAATCACCGAGATCACAGCAAAAGCGCCCACCCGGGAGTCTTTCAGGATTCTCTGCCGGGTTTCCAGATCCCTCCGGGAAAGAACGGCATCACACACATCCATAAACCCGTCCAGATGCATGAACCCGGTCAGCACCCAAGGCACCGCCGCCGTAAGAAAAGCCCGGAGCACAGTCGGAACTCCGCGCGTAAGAAAGACAAGACTCGCCCACAGGATTCCGATCACCAGCCCGGAAAGAGGAAAACAGGCAAGCATCTCCCCTCTTGCCTCCTCGTCCCAGATCTTTAAGGGACAGGGAATTGAAGTAAACATTCCCCATGACATAAAAAAACCCGTAAAATATTTTTTCATCAAATCAGCCCGTATTTCACCTTTACCCGGTCAAGTTTTTCGAGGATCGGTTCTCCGCCGATCCATAAAAAGATAAATGTTGCCGCCGCATTGACAAGGTCAAGTGGAAATCCCGTAATATAATAAGCCAGAAGCGATCCGCCGCTGATACTCATCCCCTGCCACATGACCGCGGAGGCCGGATTCATGATTCCTCCGAACACGACGATTGCCATGACAGCCCCAAATACCGCGAGGCTCTCCCGGTTCCGCCGGAGAAAACCTTGCCGATAGAAAACACCCGCTAAGAAACCGATGATCCCGATGGAAAACATCTGCCACGGTGTCCAGGGGCCCTGACTCATCATGAAATTGGATACCAGCATGGTAAGCGCTCCCACAAGGAACCCGGATTCGGCCCCGAGCGCCACGCCGGTGATGACTGCCACTGCGATCACAGGCTTAAAACTCGGAAGCATGGAAAAGATGAGACGTCCGACAACCCCCATAGCGCTCATCACCGCAAGGATTACCAGTTCCCTGGCCTGCGGTTTTCTTCCCTCGAAGATCACAAAGAACGGAGCAATGCATTCAAGGATCACGAGAAAAGAAGTCAGATAATAGTTCTGATTTCCGATCCATCGGATTCCCGCAAAAATCGTGAGCGGGATCAGAAGGAAAATGCAGAGCGCTGTGACCACGGTACGTTTCCCCGGCTTTTTCCTCCGGAGGGGTGCTGTCGTCCCGTTTTTTTCCTTCTTTCTGGAAAACAGAAGGCCGGTGGCGACAATAAGAAGGATCAGAAGACCGTATACCGGCAGCTGCCGCAACGCCTTTTCGGTTACTTTTCCGCCCTCCACCAGTTCCGTAAGGTTGGAGGCAAAAACCACGCGGAACATCAGAAAGAGCGCTGAAGCCCCGGTCATAAGACCGCAGAGTCGCCTCCATAAGGGAAGACGGTCTTTTTCCTTTGTCTTCCGGTATTGCTCCGGTTCTTCTTTCCCGGGATCTTCCGTTCCGCCGCTGTCTCCCGGAAAAAGAAACTCCTCATCCGGTGTATAGACCGTTGCCCCGAGCGCATACATAACGTCTTCCGCAGTGACCGCACCGTCTACCACGCCTCGGGCCATCCGGTTGGCATTGGTCGTATAGAAACTGTTGTCGGAGAAAAATTTCCTCGGCGTTCCTTCGCTGATCACCTGACCGTCGAAGAACATCATGCATTTCTGCACATAGCGGGCACAGAACTCCACGTCGTGGCTGACCATGAGAACCGATACTCCTTTCCCGAGAAGTTCATAAATGATCTTCGCAAGGACATATTTGAAATCCGCATCAATTCCCTTGGTTGGCTCATCAAGAAGCAGAATTTCGGGATCCGTAAGAAGGACCTTGGCCAGGGCGCACCTTTCCTGCTCCCCGCCGGAAAGATCATACGGATGTCTCTCAAGAAGACCCGTAAGACGGCAGATTTCCGCGATTCGCTTTACTTTTCCGGCATCCTCCGTCACATCGAAAAGCTCATCAACCACTTTGTTCTTAACAAAAAGCGTCTGCGGATTCTGCGGGAGCGCTGCGATCCTTCCGTTACCCGTAATCTTTCCCCGGTACGGGCGGAGAATTCCCTGGAATAATTTTAGACTTGTGGACTTCCCTGTCCCGTTCCCGCCGAGGATGGCTGCAAACTCTCCTTTATGGAGGGTAAGCCGGAGTCCTTTTACGATATCCGGACCGTCTTTTTCATACTTAAACCAGACATCTTCTGCGCGGATCACCGTTTCCGGACTGGTTTCTTTGATCACTTCCGGAGGAAGCTCCCGGAGCAGATGGTTTTCCTTATATTTTCTGATCCATTCGCGCCCTTCCTTTACGGTCACGGGGCATTTCTCCGACTCCTTC
>JAZUHZ010000184.1:0-3045 GCA_045642005.1 Candidatus Avilachnospira sp. | reverse complement strand
AATTCCCTCGGAGAAAAAGACAAGGCAGATGTCAGAGATTACATATCCAGACAGAGAAAAATTGCGGAAACGATTCTTGAAAACGGGAAGATCTGTGATGAATTCCCTGTACTGAGCGAAGAAGAGTTCGGAAAAGAACCGACTTTTTTATCTCTTTCCGGGATGTTCTCAGAAAAAAATCTGAAATATATGTATCAGGAGTATCTGCAGCATCTTGCGGCGACGAAGCAATTTGCCGCAGATCACACCGGATATAGCCTGCATACGGATACTGTCCCTGTTTTCAGAAATATTCAGATTCAGGTCAATGCGGGGAAATGGGTGATCGTATCTAAAAACAACGCTCCTGCCATCCATTTTGTCATCAAACATCCCAGGATGATCCGTGCTTTTGAAGACCTCTGCAGATCGACAGCCGGACAATAAACGATTTCAATTTATCACTTCAAAATGATGAAGATATTGAAAAGGAGACATATCCTATGAAAACGAAAGCTACAGCACTCCTTTTATCGATCGCAATGACATTGTCGTTATTGAGCGGCTGCGGCGGTAGTCCGAAGGAGAAGATGGAGGCATCTTCGGCACATGAGCAGGAACTTACACTTTCACCGGAGACGACCGCTGTTACCACAAACGACGGAATTACTGTAGACGTGGGTGACTACGTTCTGGACGGTGAAACGGAACTGACTGTCACCAAACAGCCGGCGGAGGAGAATCAGGAGGAAGGATACAAAATCGAAGCATATGATATCTCTTTAGGTGAGATGCATGAGCTGGATGATTTCATTACCATCCGCATTCCCTATGACACGGGTTTCTGTGATAAGGGAGAGGATCCTGCCCGCTGTGTGGGCGCAAAATATAAAAACGAAACCACCAGTGGGAGGACGTTCTGTTTGATGTCGATGCAGCCGCAAATGAGCTTGTGATCTACACGGATCATTTCTCTTATTACGGTGTCTTCTATGTCAAAAACGAGGGCAAGCGCAGCGCGTATATCACAAATATCCGCGACTCGAAACTCAGCATGGACAATGCTGCGGCTTTTGATTTTGCAAGAAGGATCGCGGCTGACGATCCGGCGGTCACAGAGGAGCTTGCGAAATACGGGATCGAGGCGTGCAGCAAGTTTTTCGATTATGCCGACCGGGTAGACAACGCCATCAGCATGGCGACCCTGGGCGACATTCCCGACTGGCTGTCCACGGATATTCCCAGCAAGAACCTGACGCTGTTTTCCGCGATCGGTTATATCGCCACCTGCACGAACCTGATGAAAGTCGCGGTCAATGATACGGTCGGCAGCGGCGCGGACAAGGGCGAAGTATTGAACCTGATCCGGGACGTCGGCAGCAAGGTCACGACCTATTGGGCAGACGCGTTCACCTCTGCGGGCAGCGGGGCGCTGTCCGTCGGAATGGGCGGTGTCCTCGTCATCGACAAGATGCTGACCGCCTTTGCCGAGGAAGCAGCCTCTACCAAGCTGGAGGACATCGCGTATGTTTATCATCACTATAACGAAGGTTTTTCCGGCTTCGGTCATACGCCGATGACCACAAAGGACTGGAGGGCAAAGGCCATCGAGGTGATCGACAGGCACCCGGATAATCCGGAGATTGCCGTTACTGCACTGGAAGCCGGTTTCAGAGAGTATGCCTCGGAATTTTTCACGCTGACTCAGGATCAGCAGGCAGAGGTCGCGGTGGATACGCCGCTGGTCACGGTGAAGAACATCCCCTATATCTCCGAGGCCGATCAGGAGAAGCTGACCGAGGAATACATTGCCCATCTGAAGGCGGATGTGATGCCCGGCGTGCTAAAAAGTGTTGAGAACTATATGATCAAAAAGGCGGAGCAGCAGCAGCTTCAGGCTTTGAACGAGGTCAAGGCTTATTACAATACAAAGATCAATATAACGATAGCGGAAAACGTGCCGGAAGGCGGGGAAAGCGCGTTCATTGGCTATAAGTTCCGTTTCGCGCCGCTGAACGATACGGCGGCCGTCGGAAACTGGACGGGAAAATGGGGCGGCGAAACGGTCAATACCTCTGCGACGCTCATCGGCTTCATGACGGCAGGCCTTCCCCACACGGTGGAGTTCTTTGCACCGGATGCGGACATGAACACGGACGAGCCGGAATTCGTTGTTCCTTTCGTCATCGGAATCCCGCAGATCAGTATCGAATTCGGCGGCGGTCCGAAATTTGAAGGCGGGATCGACGCATTCATGGGAGAATGGCATGATGCGGAGGGAAGGCGGACAATCCTCTCCAGAAACGGCGACAATGTCATCGAGAAGAATCCCGATCTGCCATGGTATGGCGGTGACGTCTGCTGCACGGAGTATGCGGCTGAACTGGATGCGGCCACCGGAACGCTCAATCTCATAGGCATCACGACGTGGGTCAGCAGTTCTCTGGATTCGGACGAACGGCATCTGGAGCTGGAGGCATCAAGCATCACCACTGCTTACACTGCAACGGATTATTCCGACGGAAAAATTACAGCCATCGAGCTTTCAGGAAAGACCCTGACAAGATAGATCCGGTGTGCGAAAACGCCAACCCTGATAAAACAGAAACAAGGACGAAAGGAGCAATAATATGATCGGAAGACAGGTAATCAAGACAAATCGCGCGTTTTCACTGGAGGAACTGGAACAGTTCATGCAGGAACATTGGGATAAGGAGCAATATAACCATTTTGTCATCGGACGTCCCACGGCGGCATCTGTTGAGAAATATATCCTGTTGCCGGCAACGACTCGTTTCATGGTGATTGCCTATGCGAGAAAGGCCGGCGGGTTGTTCAATAAGGAAAACAAGGTCATCCTTTCCGTGTGTGACACACCGAAAGGTGTTGAGCAGGACATTTTCCGCTCCATTCATTCCCACAACGTGTTCTTCGGTGCTTGGAAGATCGCCAAAACTATGTCCATGGAAGAAGAACGCAAGGGCCCGGCAGAGGAAATTCTTCAGAAATATGCCGAATATATGAAGCAGCTTCTTGACAGCGCGGGCTATTCCAAGTAAGGAAATG
>JAZUHZ010000183.1:0-27406 GCA_045642005.1 Candidatus Avilachnospira sp. | reverse complement strand
TGCTCCGGACAAAGCCCGAAGAACTGGCTGTACGCATTAAAGCCCTGATGGAAGAGCTTAAGAAAGTGAAAGCGGAGAATGAAAGCCTGAAGGCGAAAGCAGCGGGTGATTCTCTCGGCGATGCCCTGAAAGATGCAGTGGATGTAAATGGCATTAAAGTAGTGGCAGCCAAAGTGGAAGCTTCCGATGTCAATGCCATGAGAACACTTTCCGATGACCTGAAACAGAAGCTCGCGGACGCAGTTGTGATCCTTGCTTCTGTTGTGGACGGAAAAGTCATGTTGCTTGCTTCGGCAACCGATTCGGCAGTTGCGAAAAAAGCCATGGCCGGCAACATTATTAAAGAGATTGCTCCGATGGTAGGCGGTCGCGGCGGCGGAAAGCCCTCGATGGCTCAGGCAGGCGGTACGGATCCCAGCGGAATTGAGGCAGCGCTTTCAAAGGCACTCGAGATTGTAAAGAACCAGATTATTTAAGGAACAAAAAGAGCCCCGGCAGTTCGCCGGGGCTCAATTTTTCATCTCAAGGGCACTCATTTTAATTAAAGAGGCAGGTGTTCCGTTAACGTCTTAGAATGAATGCCGGCAGGTGTCGAAAGATTCATATTGTAATTGTTGAGATTATCGTAGTGAATGTTTTGCATCATTAAATCAGCATCATCAGTTTCCGAAATGTTTGGCAGTGATTCCTCAATAATCCTTGGTTTGTCTAAATCCAGGCCGTTGCAGGTATTGAATAGTAAACTGCAATCATCCGGTATATCTCCAAGACCTCCCGTTACCTGATCCGGTTCGTCATCTGAAATCTCCGTTACAGCCGGGATTGCATTCAATTTTGCTTTTTTGTTCTTCATGCGGGTTCCCTCTCCTTAAATATTGCACATTGATCGAATTTTGAATCATCTTGATTCATAGGCAGGAACAATTGTTTTTTCTTTTGGGATCGGTATACTTCTCGCGAAAATGTCTTTTCCACCATCTTCCGGCTGGATTCTACAGGGTCCACTGTTTTCGCCAAAAACAACAGTTCCGCCACCCGTTACCTGTTCGAGTTCATCATCCGTTAATTCAGCGAGTTTTCTACTTAAAGACTCATATTCAATTTTCAGTTCGTTCAGTTCTTCTTGCGTTTTCATACCAGTCACCTCCGGAATTATCGATTCATAAGTATTATACGTCCGACTGCCAAAAAAGAATACTGCTTATTACAGCAGCCCCTTTCCCCTTTCCGGCATCCCGTCGCGTTATCCTGATCAAGGCATTGAAATTGAGGCGCCACTCAGGTATAATCATAAGCCGAAAGAATTTGAGGCTATGGAATCAGCTTCAATGATTTCAGCGGCAAAATAAGGACCGAAATAGGGGGCCCAAAAAGGGGCCCAAGAGGGCCCAAAAAAAATCACGAAAAAGTTGCTTGAAAAATAAATACGGGGGCCTCAAAACCCCCGTAAAATAAGGAAAAAAGCAATAAAAAAATCGGAGTGACAAGACTTGAACTTGCGACCTCTTGACCCCCAGTCAAGCGCCCTACCAAGCTGGGCCACACCCCGATTGCTTGACCATTATATCATAATTTTTTTATTTGTAAAGAGGTTTTTTATGAAAATTGAATTTGGCTACGGAAAAGGGACGGAAACTCTGGATCTAAGGGACGGGAGACTGATTGCGGTTCTTCGGGCAAATGAAATGAACCATGAAAGAAAAAGCCGGGAAGCGGTACGCTTTGCGCTCGAAAACCCGATCGGTACCCCTCGCCTTTCGGAACTTCTGAAGCCCGGAATGAAAGTCTCCATCGTTGCCAGCGACATCTCAAGACCCTGCCCGTCCTGGGAGATTCTCCCGGAAATCGTCGCAGAGCTTTCGGAAGCGGGAATTCCGGACAGAGATATCAAAGTCGTATTTGCCGTAGGTTCCCACCGGACACATACTGAAGAAGAAAAGAAGCATCTGGCAGGAGAGGAGATTTACGGACGGATTGAGTGTTCAGATGCCCCGGACAGCGGATATATCCACCTCGGCACCACTTCCCGGGGAACTCCGGTCGATGTTTCAAAAGATGTGGTCCTTTCTGACTTTATTATCTGCACCGGGAATATTGAATACCACTATTTTGCCGGGTATTCGGGAGGCTACAAAGCCATCATGCCCGGATGCTCCACCTTTGATGCCATCCAGGTCAATCACAAGATGATGGCGGATGAGAATGCAAAGGCCGGAATCCTCGAGGAAAATCCTCTCCGGATGGATCTCGAGGAAGCCGGAAGAATGGCAGGGGTACAGTTTATCGTAAACGCAGTGCTTGACGAACATAAAAACATCGTCTATGCCGTGGCCGGTGATCCTGTGCTCGCACATCGCACAGGTTGCCGCTATCTGGACCGGATGTACAGTATTCAGGTCCCCGAAAAGGCGGATATCGTTGTGGACAGTCAGGGCGGCGCCCCCAAAGATGCGAATCTCTATCAGACGCAGAAAGCCATTGAGAACGCAAAGCACGCGGTAAAAGAGGGCGGGACCATGATCGTCGTCGGAGCATGCACTGAGGGGTTCGGAAGCAGTATTTTCGAGGAGTGGCTCCGGGCAGCTTCTTCGCCGGCCTCCCTTACGGAGAGAATCAGCCGGGAGTTTAAGCTCGGAGGACATAAGGCAGCTGCCATCGGAAAAGTCTTACAGCATGCCGGGATCAGCCTGGTATCGGAAATGCCGGAGGAAACCGTGCGCGATATCTTCATGGATCCCTACAGCACTCTTCAGGAAGCCTTTGATGCGGCTCTTGACAGATACGGCGAGCACGCTTCGGTGATCTGTATGCCTTACGGCGGTGCCACACTTCCTGTAGTGAAATAACAATAAATTATACAAGATATAGAATACTTGGCGGGCAATTGGCAGTGTGCACAATAATACTCCGCCGTTTTTGTGCAATATGAGACTGCCCCATGCTCGAAACAAAAAAATTACAATTTTCGTGCTCAAAAGTTTACAAAAAGTCTTGTAAAAAAAGAAAAAGTATTGTAGTATTGTTTCCGTAGTAGTGTAACTATGTTCATTTTTATGTGTGGAAATAAAGGTTTTATCAAATGAGCGAAAAAGCGGAAAAGATAAGAATCGTACAGGAAACCGTCTGCGGTAAGGAAATCACTCTGGCGCACGTTATGGGCGGCCCTGCTCCGATCATATATCAGAAGCTTGGACTGAATCCCGATATTGATTTCAGCGCCTCGGCCATCGGCATCATGAACATGACGCCGCCTGAGTCCGCCGTGATCGCATCGGATATTGCAATCAAGTCCGGTAATGTTTATCTTGGCTTTGCCGATCGGTTTACGGGCACCCTGATCGTAACCGGTGAGATCGGAGACGTCACCAGTGCTCTCACAGCAGTGGTAGACTATTTCAGAGATACCTTCGGTTATGTGACCTGCAAAGTGACAAAGAAGTGATCTTATGGAAAACGGCAGGATGACAAAGGACGAGCTTCTCGAGAAGCTTTTCCAGGATAACCGTGAAAATATAGACGAAGGATCGCTGCGTTTTACAAGAGTCAGGGTACCGGGAAGAGAAGTCTATTTTGCCCATGTGATCGGCGTAAGCCAGTACCCTGTATACAGAAACCTGGCGCTCAATATCGGAGCGCATGCCGGTGAGGACCATACCGGCGAAACCATCGGACTGATTCAGTCCACGCCCTGGGAGACGGCAGTGATCGCAGCGGATGTAGCCGTCAAAGCCGCGCACGTGGAGATCGGTTTCATGGACCGTTTTAACGGATCCCTGATTCTCCTCGGAGAGCTTTCAGAAGTGAAATCGGCCATCAGGGGAGTCCTTGATTTTTTCAGTACAGAGCTTGGGTTTGAAGTCTGTGAGATGACGGAGAACTGAGAATACCGGAAGGGAATCTATGAGAAAACTTTTCCTCATGGGAAGAAGTGAATCAGGAAAAACGACGCTGACACAGGCGCTCAAGGGGGAGGAGATCCACTACGTAAAGACGCAGTTTACCGGCGTCAAGGACGATATGCTCGACACTCCGGGAGAATATGCGGAGTCCAAGAATGTCGGTGTGGGTCTTGCCTGTTTCATCTTTGAATCCGATGTGGTGGCGATCGTGATCGCCGCAGACGAGCCCTTTACGGTATTTGAACCCAATAACAATATATTCATGAACAGGCCTCTGATCGGCATCATCACAAAGATCGACACACCGTTGGCCAATGTAAGAATGGTACGGCAGTGGCTCGAGTATTCCGGCTGTGAGCGGATCTTTGAGGTGAACAACATCACCGGTGAGGGCATCCCGGAGCTCAAGGCATACCTCAATCAGGAAACCGAAAAAATGACATGGCAGGAAGCCATCAGAAAACAGGATCTCGGGTTACGTGACTGGGATCCGTATCCGGAAGGAAGATAAATGGCTAACGTTACGATAAGAATCATGAAAACCGTATCACCCGGCACGAAGCAGATCATCAAGCGCCGCGCGAGAATGGAGGGGCTCGATGTGCTTTTTCAGGAGAACGAGGCCCTGGCTCTCTTAAACGGCAATGTGACCGATCTGATCTATGCGAGTGATGTGGCACAGAAAGCAGCAGCAGTACAGGTATTTGAGATCAGCGGAAACTGTCCCCAGCATCTTACCTGTCTTGCCGTACTCGGAGATCCCGCAGCCGTGGATGAAGCGGTGAAGGCAATCCTCATAAAGCTTAAGGCAGAGATCGAATTATGAAATACTACTATGTAAAACCCCATGTCTATATGGAGCACGACGGTGTTTCCGAGCTCTTAAAGGGCCGAAAGAAAGCCATGATCGTGACGGACAAGTTCATGGAGGAGAACCACATGACGGATTATCTTGTGGTTCCCATGGCGCTTTCCGGGGTCGAGTTCAGGATTTTCTCCGATGTGAAGCCGGATCCCGATCTGGCAACGATCGCAAAGGGTATGAGCGTGATGACGGACTTTGGACCGGACATCCTTTTTGCCCTCGGCGGCGGTTCTGCCATTGATGCGGCAAAAGCCATGAACTATCTGGCATCTCAGTCCGGATATATGCCAAGATGTTTCTTTGTAGCCGTTCCGACGACGAGCGGTACCGGAAGCGAGGTGACCTCCTTTGCGGTGGTCAGTGATCCTTCCACAACCTCCAAATATCCGCTCATCTCGGAAGAAATGCTGCCGGATGCCGCGATTCTGGATGCCGAGCTCACAAAGAGCGTTCCCGCTTCCATCACAGCGGATACCGGAATCGATGTTCTGACCCATGCGGTAGAAGCTTTCGTTTCCGTAAACCATAACGATTTCACCGATGCTGCGGCGGAAAAGGCCGTAAAGCTCGTAAGAAGTAATCTGCTGAAGTGTTATAAGACACCGGGTGATATGGAAGCCAGGCAGAAGATGCACCACGCTTCCTGTCTTGCCGGAATGGCCTTCAATAACGCAGGCCTCGGCCTGAATCACGGCATGGCGCATACGCTCGGCGCGCATTTCCATATCCCGCACGGGAAAGCCAATGCGATGCTTTTACCCTATGTCATGAGCTTTAATGCCGGATGTCAGGACGGATTAAAGGAAGCGGCAAAGCGCTATGCAAGGCTTGCAAGATGCTGCTGGGTAGACGGAGCCAGCATCCGTCAGAGCGCTTTCTCCATGATCCGCTCGACAAAGTCCCTGATCGGAAAGCTCGGATTCCCGGAGAGCATCCGTGCGATGGGAATCCCGGAAGCAGAGTATAAGGCGGCGATTCCCGAGATGGCAGAGGCTGCGCTCAATGACCGCTGCACCGCCACAAATCCCCGCGTTCCCACGAAGGCGGATGTGGAGGAGATCTTCTGGGAAGCCTATATCGGCAGAAAGATTTAATTTTCGGAGGAAAGACCTTTGTTTGCAGATGAGCATAAAGAAAGGATCATACAGGAATTCGTCCCCGGCAAGCAGATAACGCTTGCGCACATTATTCCCAATCCGGTACCGGAGCTCGATCAGAAGATCGGCATGTGCACGGAGCAGGATCACGGGGCCATCGGGATCTTTACCATTACCCCGAGTGAAGGTGCCATCATCGCAGCCGATGTGGCATCGAAGGCTGCCGAGATCGAGATCGGATATGTGGACCGTTTCAACGGATCGCTTGTGATCAAGGGAATCGTCGGAGACGTGGAAGCTGCCATGAAGGCCGTGATCGCGGTTCTCTGCGACCGGATGGGATTTGCTCCGCCGAAGGAGATCACGAGGTCTTAATGAACAGTGAGGATTTTAAGACAAGGATCATTCTTGTCGGAAGATCAAGAGCAGGAAAAACAACTCTCATTCAGTATCTTAACAATAAAGTAATCGAATATAAGAAAACACAGACGGTACAGATCATCAACAAGACCATGATCGACACTCCCGGCGAGTATCTCGAACGGAGAGGATTCCGGGGAGCCCTGATGGTTACCTCGGCCGATGCGGAAGTCATGGTGTTTGTCCAGGCGGCCAATGAAAAGGGAACGATGTTCCCGCCGGGATATTCCAGCAATTTCCCGAAACCCTGTGTCGGTATTGTCACCAAAGCGGACCTTGCCACAGAGGAAGAGATCGAAAAAGCAAAGAAATATCTCGAATTTGCCGGGGCAAAGCGGATATTTGTAACGTCAAGCTATGAAGGAACCGGTTTTGACGGCCTTCTGGAAGCAATTGAAGAGGAGGCAGAAAATGCACGAAGTCATACTAAGCGTGGGAATTGATATCGGAACATCAACAACACAGCTCATTTTCTCCAGGCTCACTATTGAGAATGAAGCCACCAGCTATGTGGTACCGAGAATCAACATCGTCAAGAAAGAAGTCACCTACCGGAGCGACATTTACTTCACACCGCTTCTTTCCGCAACAGAGATCGATGCTGAAAAGGTCAAGAGCATCATCAAAAATGAGTACCAGAAAGCCGGAATGAAGCCGGAAGACCTTTCCACCGGTGCCGTGATCATCACAGGAGAGACCGCCAGAAAGCAGAATGCCAATACAGTGCTTGAGGCTCTTTCCGAAATGGCAGGCGATTTCGTAGTTGCCACAGCCGGACCGGATCTGGAGTCAGTGCTTTCCGCAAAGGGAGCAGGACTCGACAAGATTTCCAAAGACAATCTGATTACCGCCGCAAACCTTGATGTCGGCGGCGGCACCACCAATATCGCCGTATTCGAAAAAGGCGTTCTCAAAGGAACCAGCTGTCTCGATATCGGCGGACGTCTTATCAAGATCGAGAACGGAAAGATCAGCTACATCTTCCCGAGCATCAAGAGACTGGCCGAGGCACATGACATTTACGTTAATGTAGGTGATCCTGCTGACGAGAAGAAGCTCTACTGGATCTGTGAACTCATGGCGGATCAGCTGGCTCAGGCCATCCACAGAAAAGATGCCGACGAGTTCCATACCGGACTGTACACCAACGCAGGCAAGCCCCTGCCGGAGACTCCGGTCGTTACCGCAGTGACCTATTCAGGCGGTGTGGCAAGCGTATATTATAACGGCGAGCCGGACAATGTCTTCGAATATGGAGACATCGGTGTACTCCTTGCCAGAGCAATTAAAAACAACCCGCTCCTTAAGGAAACGGTGACCTATGAGGCGGCTGAGACCATCCGGGCCACGGTGGTAGGAGCAGGAACCCATACTACGAATGTATCAGGAAGCACCATTCAGTATTCGGAAGGCAATCTTCCCATGAAGAATATCCCCGTACTGAAGCTTTCGGAATACGACGAGACCCATCCTGAGTCCTTCGTCGACACCTTAAAGAGAAAACTTGAGCTTTACCGGAGTGAAGGAAAACTCGAAGAGGTGGCCATTGTATTTTCAGGATACCATCACTCCTCGTTCAGCGATGTGCAGGATCTTGCACACGTGATCATCGCCGGTGCAGGGGAAGTGATCGGAAGCCGTTATCCGCTGATCGTGGTAGTGGAGAACGACATCGCCAAAGTACTTGGCAATGCACTCAACGTATTTCTTGAGAGGAAGAAATCCTTTGTCTGCATTGACAGTATATATGCAAACGACGGAGACTATATCGATATCGGCGTGCCGGTTGCCGGTGGGCGTGTGGTTCCCGTAGTTATCAAGACACTTATTTTCAACTCATGAGAGGGGGAAATAGTGAAAAAATGCTCCAAAACAAATAATTAAAGGAGGGTAACATTTTGATTTTAAAAACAAAACTTCGTGGAAAAGTGTATGAGTTCGGTTCACTGCGTGAAGTAATGGGCAAGGCTAACGAAGAAAAGTCCGGCGACAAGTTAGCAGGCGTAGGTGCTGAATCCACAGAAGAGAGAGTTGCAGCAAAGGCTGTCCTTTCTCACATCACACTCAAGGATCTCTATGAGACTCCTGCAGTACCTTATGAGGATGATGAAGTTACCAGAATTATCATTGATGCTGTTGATCCCATCGTTTACGCTGGTATCAAGAACTGGACAGTATCAGAGCTTCGTGAGTGGATCCTTTCAACCAACACAACCGGTGAAATGATCAGAACAGTGTCAGCTGGTCTTACCTCTGAGATGGTTTCAGCTGTCTGCAAACTCATGACCAACCTCGACCTTGTATATGCAGCTAAGAAGCTGAGAGTACATGCTCACTGCAATACCACAATCGGTAAAGAGGGAACATTCTCATCAAGACTTCAGCCCAACCATACAACGGATGATCCCAAGGGTATCATGGCTTCCACAATGGAAGGTCTTTCCCTCGGATGCGGCGATGCTGTTATCGGTATCAACCCCGTTGATGACTCTGTTGAGTCCGTAACCAGACTTCTTAACTCACTCTATGACTTCAGATGCAAATGGGAAATCCCGACACAGATCTCTGTTCTGGCTCACGTAACCACACAGATGGAAGCTGTTGAGAAGTTCGGCGCTCCCACAGACTGCCTCTTCCAGTCCATCGCAGGTTCACAGAAGGGTAATGAAGCATTCGGTCTTACCGCTCAGATGCTTGACGACGGCTATCAGATGATGGTTGAGAAGGCTACTTCTGCAGGTCCCAACTACCTCTACTTCGAGACAGGCCAGGGCTCAGAGCTTTCATCTGACGCTCATAACGGCTGGGATCAGGTAACAATGGAAGCAAGATGCTATGGCTTCGCAAAGAGATATCATCCGTTCCTTGTTAACACCGTAGTAGGATTCATCGGACCCGAGTACCTCTACGATTCCAAGCAGGTTACCAGAGCTGGTCTTGAGGACCACTTCATGGGTAAGCTTACCGGCATCCCGATGGGTTGCGACGCTTGCTACACCAACCACATGAAGGCTGACCAGAACGATATCGAGAACCTTTCAACACTCCTTGTAGCTGCAGGCTGCAACTATGTAATGGGTGTTCCGCAGGGTGACGACTGCATGCTGATGTATCAGTGCACAGGCTTCCATGAGGCAGCTGCACTCCGTGAGGCATTTGGTCTTCGTCCCATCAAGGAATTCGACGAGTGGCTCGAGAAGATGGGATTCTCTAAAGATGGTAAGCTCACTGATCTTGCTGGTGATGCTTCAGTTTTCTTAGCATAACTTAGGAGGTGGACATATGGTAAGTGAGAAAGAATTAAAAGACATCATTGCTCAGGTCCTCTCTGAGATGAATGTTGCAGATGCTCCTGCTGCTCCCGCAGCTAAGGAGTGCGCATGCGCATGTGAAGATGGTTTCATCGAGGATGTAGCTGTTATCGATATCAAGAAGCAGTACCTTGTTGAGAACCCGAAGGCATATGACGCTTTCTATGAGCTTAAGCAGTACGCTCCCTGCCGTCTTGGTATCGGCAAGGCTGGTGCTCGTTATAAGACTCTTCCCGTTCTTGAGTTCCGTGCAGCACACGGTGCAGCTCAGGACGCTGTATTCACAGACGTTGATCCCGCTGTTATCGAAGGACTTGGCCTCTGGTCAGTACAGACTCAGTGCGATTGCAAGGATACCTACCTTACAAGACCTGACCTTGGCAGAAAGCTTTCCGACGAAGCAGTTGCTACCATCAAGGAAAAATGCGAGAAGAACCCCACCGTTCAGATCTATGTATCCGACGGACTTTCATCCGCATCTATCGCAGCCAATGTTAAGGACGTACTTCCCGCTATCATGCAGGGTCTTAAGTCTTACGGCATCAAGGCTGGCACACCCTTCTTCCTTAAGTATGGCCGTGTAGGCGCTATGGACCAGATCTCCGAGATCACCGGCGCTGATGTTACCTGCGTACTTATCGGTGAGAGACCCGGCCTTATCACAGCTGAGTCTATGTCAGCTTACCTTGCATACAAGGCAACCGTTGGTATGCCCGAGGCAAGAAGAACTGTAGTTTCCAACATCCATAAGGATGGTACGATCCCTGCAGAAGCCGGCGCACACATCGCTGACGTTATCAAGAAGATCCTTGATGCTAAGGCATCCGGAACTGACTTAAAGCTTTAATTCTATTAAACTTGGAGGATATTTATAATGAAGAGAGATCCTTTACCGGCAACCGTCCTTGCCAGCAAATTAATCCCGAATGCAACACCCAAGATGGTTGAAGACCTTATCGCTGCATCAGGACTTGATATCGAGTACGATCCCAAGTATCACAGATCACTTGCTCTTGTAACCGCTGACTGCGATGATGTTACCTACACCGCTCTCGACGAGGCTACAAAGAAGGCTGATGTTCAGGTTATCTACGCTCGTTCCTTCTACGGCGGCGCTGCTAACGCTAACACAAAGCTTGCTGGTGAAATCCTTGGCGTTCTTGCAGGCCCGAACCCCGCAGAAGCAAGAAGCGGCCTTGAGGTTTGCTGCGATTTCATCGAGCACGAGGCTTGGTTCATCTCCGCTAATGAAGATGACACCATTCCGTACTATGCACATTGCATTTCACGTTCCGGTTCCTACCTTTCAACTTCAAACGGCATCGAGATCGGCGAGCCCATCGCTTACCTGATCGCTCCTCCGCTTGAGGCAATGTATGCAATCGATGCTGCAGTAAAGGCTGCAGAAGTTAGAATCATCGCTCTTTACAACCCGCCGTCAGAGACCAACTTCGGTGGTGGACTTCTTACCGGAACACAGTCCGCTTGTAAGGCAGCTTGCGATGCTTTCGCAGCAGCTGTTGAGTTCGTAGCTGCACAGCCCAAGGAATGATCTTTTAACTAAAAGACAGGCAGAGGTATAGTAATGAAAGCATTGGGAATGATAGAAGTGTACGGCATGGTCACTGCTATTGAAGCTCTCGATGCGGCACTGAAGGCAGCAAATGTAAAAAGACTCAGTGTTGAGATCGTCAAGGGCGGTATTGTTACTGTCCTTGTGACCGGAGACACCGGCGCCGTAAAGGCAGCCGTTGACGCATCTGCTGCAGCTGCAGAAAGAGTGGGAAAAGTGCTCAGCGTACATGTAATCCCGAGACCGGCAGACATGACGTGGGATATGCTCACGCCGCCTCCCGTGTCAGAGGCTTCTGTACTTCCCGAGAAAGAGGAGATAAAGGAGGAGGTTCCGGCAAAAGAACCTGTACCGGTTATCGTCCCCGAGGCTCCGGAAGTAAAGACCGAAGCAGTCAATGTACCTGAAGCAGAACTTAACCCGGAGGTGACCGAAGCCCCAGAGGCTCTTAAAAAGCCCGAAAAAAAATCCCCCAAAAAGGAGAAAAAGGAAGCATCGGAAACCAAGGTAAAGAAGGCTCCTGCCTCCCTTGATCCCGACTATGTCAAAGGCCTTTCATGCGTGAAACTGAGAGATCTCGCAAGAGAACTGGAAATCACCAACATGACAAAGTCCGAGATAAAGTTTGGCAAGAAAGATGAACTCATCGAAAAGATTTCACAATTCTTAGGATGGGAGTGATGACAAATGGAATTATACGATAAAGATTTGTTATCAGTACAGGAAGTCCGCGAACTCGTAGCCACAGCGAAGGCAGCCCAGAAGGAGTTTGCAAAATTCACCCAGGAGCAGGTTGATAAGATTGTTAAATCTATCGCCGATGCCGGTGTAAGAAACGCCAAGAGACTTGCCAAGCTGGCTCATGAGGAGACAGGCTTCGGTATTGAAGACGACAAAGTAATTAAAAACATTTTCGGAAGTAAGTGTGTCTATGAAGCAATCAAAGACATGAAGACCATCGGTATGGTGGAGCGGATCCCCGAAATGGGAGTTCGCAAGATCGCTGTTCCGGTTGGTGTCATCGCAGGTCTGATTCCTTCAACCAACCCGACTTCCACAGCATTCTACAAATCAGAGATCGCACTGAAAGCAGGCAACGCGATCATCTTCTCACCGCATCCGAACGCATTCAATGCAATTAACGAGGCAGTGAAAGTGATCAGAGAGGCCATTGCCGAGGCCGGCGGAAACGAGGATCTGGTACAGATCATCTCTATCCCCACCCAGCAGGCAACCAGTGCCCTCATGCAGCATCCTGATGTAGCAATGATCCTTGCTACCGGCGGATCCGCAATGGTTCGTGCCGCATATTCATCAGGAACACCTGCTATCGGCGTAGGCCCCGGAAACGGACCCGCCTACATCGAGAAGACCGCCGACATTCAGAAGGCAGTCAAGATGATCTTTGATTCAAAGACCTTTGATAACGGCACTATCTGCGCTTCCGAGCAGTCCGTAGTCTGCGACTATGACATGGAAGACAAGGTTCGCGCCGAGATGGAGAAGCAGGGCGCATATTTCCTCAATGACGAGGAGATCGCAAAGCTCTCAAAGTTCATCTTAAGAGCCAACGGAACCATGAACCCCATGATCGTAGGAAAGAGCGCACAGCATATCGCTGAGCTCGCAGGCCTTACGATCCCTGCAGGAACCAGAGTACTTGTTGCAAAGGAAACAGGCATCGGAAAAGGACATCCGTACTCAAATGAGAAGCTTTGCCCGATCCTTGCCTTCTACACAGCAAAAGATGCTGAGCATGTATGCTCACTCTGCGAAGAGATCCTTTATCATCAGGGCGCAGGTCATACCTTCGCACTTCATACAAAGGATCAGGACCTTATCGACTGTTTCGCAAAGCGGATCCCCGCTTCCAGAATTGTTGTCAACTCTCCGAGTGCTCTCGGCGGAATCGGTGCAACCACCGCTCTTCTTCCCTCACTTACACTCGGCTGCGGCGCAGTAGGCGGTTCTGCAACAAGTGAGAACGTAGGTCCTCTTCACCTTCTTAACTACAAGTATGTAGCAGAGGGAACCAAGGACTTCGATACCATCAGAAAAGATGTAGCTGACATCGTTTCCGGTAAGGCATGCGAGTGTGCAAACGCTGACGTAGACGTAGATGCACTTGTAGCTGAGATCGTAAAACGCCTCAAGGCATTATGATCTGAAACTATTCACAGTATTATTACAGGAGGAAATATAAATGGTTAATTCTCTTGCACTCGGAATGATTGAGACCAAGGGTCTTGTAGCTTCAATCGAAGCAGCCGATGCTATGGTAAAGGCAGCTAACGTTACCCTTATCGGAAAAGAGCATGTAGGTGGCGGACTTGTAACAGTTATGGTACGTGGCGATGTAGGAGCTGTTAAGGCTTCTGTTGATGCCGGTGCTGCAGCTGCAGAGCGTGTTGGAGAGCTTATCTCTGTTCACGTAATTCCCAGACCGCATGAGGAAGTTGAGGGAATCCTTCCTTCAATCAAGGCTTAAACCCCGCATAATCTTATTTGGTCCGGGGTCCCGGAGATCCCGGACCAGTCATTAAAGATCAACGGAGGTGGCAGTTTCTATGAAAGTTATTACAGAAGCGACTTTAAGAAACGAGCTGAAAGCGGAACATCCGGAAGCGTACATCGTACCGGATAACATGATGCTTTCCCCTGCAGCCAGAGAGTATCTCCAGATGCAGAAAATTAAAGTCGTTGAGAAAAAACAGAATAAGCCGCTCACGATATCTTACAGTGAACCAGTAGAGCAGAACTCGAATCCGAGAATCACACCGGAGTACAAAAAGAAGGTTGATCCTCAAGGCGAGGAGGAGCCCGCAAAGAAGCCGAAATATGTGGACGATCAGACCGGAGCATTCTATTATGACAAGCCTGAGCACATGACCCAGCTTCACGGCAATATCCTTGTCAACAAAGATGACAAGAGAATTCTCTTCCGTGGAAAGCTTGACTCTCTTGAGGCAGATTTCGTCTTAAAGCAGACAGAGCTGATTGACATGGGAGAGGACAGATCCCTTATTATGGATCTTGAGGACGTTCTCACAAGCATCAGAGAGATCATGAAGAGTGACGTACTTGATCTGCCTTTCGAAAGAGAGACGATCATCGGACTTACTCACGATGAGTTAAGAGCTCATTCCCACAACCCTCTTAAGTATTACAAGGTAAAGCAGATGGTTCTTCCGAGTTATACTCTCGGCCATACATATGCGATATTGAATTACCTCAGGGCCCAGGTCCGCGAGGTCGAGGTTGCGGCAGCTACTGCCTTCAACAACGGAAAAGGATTCGATAAAGCAGATATCATCGAAGAACTTAACCGAATGTCAAGCGCAATGCACATTCTTATGTGCAAATACCTTGCAAAAGTACAGTCTGAGGAGGAGAACTGATGCAGATAGCAGATCAGGTTGTGGATTCCATCATCGGATCCGGACTTGTAGAAGTTGAAGTTTCTGCAAGACATGTTCACCTTACAAAAGAGGATGTCGAAATCCTCTTCGGGAAGGGAGCAGAACTTCACTGGAAGCGCGACCTTTCACAGCCCGGACAGTATCTGAGTGAGGAGCGTGTAACACTGAAGGGAAAGAAGGGCACATTCGAAAGAGTTGCTGTCCTCGGTCCCGTAAGAAAGGCTACACAGGTAGAATTATCCGTTAGTGACACAGTCGCTCTTGGTGTGACGGCCCCTGTACGCGAGTCAGGCAAGCTTGACGGAGCCGGCAGTGTTACGATCGTCGGACCCGAAGGCGTGATCCTCGATGCTCCGGCAGCCATTGTTGCTCATAACCATATCCACGTTCCGGTGGAAGTGGCAGAGAAGTTAAAACTTAAAGATGGCGAAAGAGTTGGGGTTCAGATCCTTACGGAAAGACCTGTAACCTACGAAGACGTGGTTATACGTGTAAGTGACAAATTCAGGTTTAAAATGCATATTGACTTCGATGAGGCCAATGCTGCATTGGTGAAAGGCTTTACACTGGGCAGGATCATCAAAAGATAAAAACTGGGAGCATTACGCATGGTTGATTTAGAAAAAGTCGAAAGCTACATGGCAAAGGTCAAGGAGTCAGAGACCGTCACATTCCCCCACGAGGGCAGACTCAAATGCGGCGTAGACCTTGGTACTGCCTTTATTGTAGTTGTAGTACTTGATGAGAATAACAATCCTGTTGCCTGTGAAAAGAAAGAAGCCCGCGTCCTTCGTGACGGCGTTGTTGTCGATTTTTCGGGAGCGCGTCAGATCGTCAAGGAACTCAAGGCAAAGCTTGAGGAAAGAGTCGGGGAAGAACTGATTAACTGTGCAATAGCTATGCCGGCCGGAACGGAAGGCAGTGTGAAAACTCATGAATACGTAGCCGAGGGCGCAGGCTTTGAGGTTACGGCAGTGCTCGATGAACCCAGCGCGGCCAACGCGATCTATCATGTAGATGACGGCGTTATCGTAGACGTCGGAGGCGGAACCACAGGACTTGCCATCATCAAGGACGGTAAGGTTGCCGAGATATACGATGAGCCTACGGGAGGAACACATCTTTCCCTGGTTCTCGCAGGCAACTATCATATCTCCTTTGAAGAGGCGGAAAAGATCAAACAGAATCCCGAAAGACATAAAGAGATTCTGCCGATCGTAAAACCCTGTATTGAAAAAATCGCCTGGATCATCAAGAGAAACGTGAACCGTGACGAAATTGATACAATTTATCTTTGCGGAGGAACCTGCTGTCTGACAGGCATGGAAAACATCATCGAGAAGGAGACCGGAATCCGGACCATAAAGCCCGCCGATCCTTTCCTCGTGACGCCTGCCGGAATTGCAATGAATTGTATACTTTAAGGAGGGATGTAGTCCATGGATATGGATGCTCTTATCAATGCGATATGTGCAAAGGTCCTGGAACGCATTACCGCCTCTACCGAAAAAGAAGCACAGGTACCGGTGGAAACGGCCTGCGTGAAGAAACCTTCCTATCTGATCCTTGCATCAGATCACGGCACAACCTGTCATGAGACGCTGGAGGACGAGATCCTCACAGCCCATCTTGACTTAAAATGTGCCGCACTGCAGGAAGGCGAGCTCAAGCTCGAAGATTATGAAGGCGTAATTGCTTTCGGTCTTACCAATGAAGCGCTGGCAAAGATTGCCATGGGCATTCTGGATACACCGTACACAAATGCGTTCGGGAAAGCAATTCTTTCCGGAAAGAAGATTTATCTTCTGAAGGAGGAAGTCGAACTCTATAACTATAAGGACACCGCTCCGAAGGGCTATTACAAGAGATTTGACGAGTATCTGAATTTCTTAAAGCAGAACGGAGTAGAAGTCGTTGAGAAGGCAGACCTTCAGAAAGCGATCCTCGGTGCGCCGGCTCCCGAAGTCCACGCTCCCACAGCAGATGTTGAGGAAGTAAAGGCACAGAGAGCCGCCAAGGAAGTTATAGTCAAAAAGAAAGTTATCACTGAAAGAGATCTGATCAGTGCCAGAGCAGAAGGGGCAACCGTTCTTGCCGCTGACACAAAGTCGATCATAACAGATCTTGCTAAGGACTTTGCTGCAAGATACGGCATTGTTATCGAACGGAGAAATGGGATAAAATGAAGACAGCGAGAGTAATAGGAAATGTATGGGCAACCAGAAAAGACGAAAAGCTGTCGGGTCTTAAGCTTCTTATCGTACAGCCCCTGGATATGATTTCAGGAGCACCGTCCGGTACCCCGATCATCGCGGCCGATATCATCGGCGCCGGTGAAGGGGAACGTGTCATCTACACCAGCGGAAGTTCTGCACGAAAAGCAGCAGGCGCTGATTATGTTCCTGTCGATGCTACCGTAGTCGGGATCATCGATGACCTGGAAGTTGACAGCAGTCTGTTAGAAATCGAGTGATGATATGGAATTTATTGAAGCGATAAAAAAAGCAGGAGTAGTGGGAGCCGGCGGTGCCGGTTTCCCCACTTATGTGAAACTCAATGCAAAAGCTGAATATCTGATTATTAACGCTGCAGAGTGCGAGCCCCTGATCGAGACCGATAAGTATCTCATGAGGACTTTTGCAAAGCGGATCGTTGAGACCGTAGATAAGATGGCAGAGCATCTTGAGGCATCTCATAAGTTAATCGCTCTGAAAGCTGAGTATAAAAGAGAGATTGCTGCCCTGGAGAGTGCGATTGCAGAACTTGGTTCTACAACAGAACTCTTCAAGATGAATGCCTATTATCCGGCAGGTGATGAGCAGGTACTTGTTCAGAACATTACCGGAAGAAGCGTACCGGAGAGGGGGCTTCCCTTAAATGTCGGCTGCGTGGTTGACAATGTCGGTACCGTATTAAGCATTGCAGACGCTCTTGAGGACATTCCTGTTTCGCAGAAGTATCTTTCTGTTTCAGGCGCAGTACCGAAAGCCAGGATGACCAGAGTTCCGTTAGGAACACCGATCACAGCCGTATTAAAGGCTGCCGGTGTGGACTATGAGAACAAGGCAGTCATCATGGGCGGCCCGATGATGGGCAAGATGCTCGCAACGAAAGAGAAGATCGAAGCTGCGGTAGTTACCAAGACCACAGGAAACCTTCTTGTACTTCCGAAAGATCACTATCTTGTCAAGAAGTCGGAACTCAGCGTAGAGCGCATGATCAGACAGGCTGCAACGAGCTGTCTTCAGTGTCGTTTCTGTACTGATCTTTGCCCGCGTGAAGCTATCGGTCATGATGTAAAGCCTCATCTTACCATGAGGAATGTTTACAGACAGGCACAGATTACCGATAACGCGGAGTTTGAAAGAGTCTTCGGTCATGCCGCCAACTGCTCAAGCTGCGGCGCATGCGAGATGTTCTCATGTCCGATGGGACTTTCTCCCAGAAAGATGAACGATTACGTCAAGGGACTCTTACGGCAGAGAGGAATCAATCCTGCAAAGAATCAGGAGCCTGTCGCTTATTCTTATGTTGATGACAGAAGAATCCCCACCGGACGTCTGATCGCAAGACTCGGTCTCGCTGAGTATCATACTCACGAGCTTCCCGACACCTTCGAAATGGACGTGGATGAAGTGATCATCCCGCTGTCACAGCATATCGGAAAGCCTGCAGAGGCTTGCGTGAAGGTCGGAGATACGGTGAATGCCGGTGACCTTGTCGCAAACGCTGCAGAAGGATTATCAGTGAACATCCATACAGGATTTGCCGGTACCGTAAAGGAAATCGGACCGCAGGGAATCCGCATAGCTAAATAAGGAGGCATAGTCAATGGCAAAAGCAATAGCAATGGTAGAACTTACCAGCATCGCACGCGGTATCGAAACCAGCGATGCAATGGTAAAGGCTGCACGTGTCGAGCTGCTTCGTGCTTCGACCGTGTGTCCCGGTAAATATATGGTTATCGTCGGAGGAGACACAGGTGCTGTCAAGGCATCTTTAGCTGCAGGTATCGAAACCGGTAAAGAGTTTGTAGTGGACACCCTGATGATCCCGAACGTCCACGAGCAGCTGTTCCCTGCCATCCAGGGCACTGTCGTGGTTGAAAATCCTGTTGCGATCGGCGCTGTGGAGTTCTACTCCATCGCTGCAGCCATCAAGGCCGCAGATGCAGCAGCAAAGGCAGCACAGGTACAGCTTATAGAAGTACGTACCGGATACGCCGTAGGCGGCAAAGGGTACTTCACATTAACAGGTGATGTAGGCGCTGTAAGAGCAGCAGTGAAGGCAGCCGAACATGAGGGAGAGCTGATTGTCGGTTCCACTGTTATTCCGCGTCCTGCAAAAACCGTATTAAACTCACTTCTTTAAGGGGGAAAATGTATGTTTAAGCAGTTAATTGGCGAATTAGGCGCTGCTTGTGATTTCTCAGTATTCTCAACATTCGGCGACTGGTTCAAAAATATTTCTATCAACGGCGTTATCATGTTAATCATGATGATCTTCATGCTGATCGGTGCATGGGATAAGATTCAGGGTAACAAGCGCGGTTACGGTGAGAAGTTTGAAGACGGTATCAATGCTATGGGTCCTCTTGCTATGTCAATGGCCGGCGTTGTAGCTGCAGCTCCCGTTCTCAGCCTTATCCTCAGCCCCATCGTAGTTCCGCTTTACAGCCTTCTCGGAGCTGACCCCTCCATGTTCGCTACCACACTTCTTGCATGCGACATGGGTGGTTATCCGCTGGCTATGAAGATGGCTTCTTCCGAAGCTATCGGTAACTACGCAGGACTTCTTCTTGGTACCATGATGGGCCCCACAATCGTATTCACGATCCCTGTAGCTCTTGGTATCATTAAGGAAGAAGACAGATCTTACCTCGGCGCCGGTGTTCTTGCCGGTCTTATCACTATCCCGATCGGATGTATCGCCGGCGGACTTATCATGATGATCATGAAGTCAACTGAGCCCGTTATCACCATTGGTGAGATCCTTGTAAACCAGATCCCCGTTATCATCATCGCTGGCCTCATCGTTGCAGGTCTCTGGTTCATCCCCGACAAGATGATCTCCGGATTCAATGCATTCGGTAATGGCGTTACCATCGTTATCACAGCTCTTACTGCAATCGCTATCTTCGAGTATGAGACAGGCATGTGGCTTCCTCTCTTCGATCAGATGGTTGATGCTGAGAAGACTGACGGTGTGTGCGGTCTTGAGTCTGGACTTCTTTGCTGCGGCCAGATCGCTATCGTTCTTGCAGGTGCTTACCCGATGGTTGAGTGGATCACCCGTACCTTCGGCGAGGCTCTTGGAAAAGTCGGCGAGAAGCTCGGCATGAACGATGTTGGTTCTGCAGGTCTTGTTTCAACTCTTGCTAACAACATTGCAACCTTCAATATCCTCGATGGCATGAACCCCAAGGGTAAGCTCCTTAACGTTGCATTCGCAGTTTCCGCAGCTTTCACTTTCGGTGACCACCTTGGATTTGCAGCTGGTAACAATGCTAACATGATCACTCCCATGATCGTTGGTAAGCTTGTAGCCGGTGTCACAGCTCTTATCGTAGCGAATATCCTTGCTCCCAAGCTTCTTGAGAAGGTTGAAGCATCCATCGCTAAGATGAAAAAGTAATTAGTACTATTTACTGAAACCTAAAGGGACATGGCTCTCCCGTGTCCCTCACGGAGGAAAAAAACATGAATGTAAGTGAAGAACTTATCCGTTCCATCGTTGAGAAGATTCTCGCTGAGCAGGCACCTGCTCCGGCAGAGGATTTCGTAAAGGTGAAGGATCCTTCCGGCATCATCAAAGTCGTTACCGATACTGTAAAGACAGAGCGTTTCGAAGTTGACGGTGTTTCACTGAAGGATGTTCTGACTCTTGAGGAAGCTCCCAGAATGGGCTGCGGACTTATGGAGTTAAAAGACGGTGCTGCACTTGAATGGACACTTACATACGACGAGTACGACTGCGTTCTTGAGGGCAATCTTGAGATCGAGATCGACGGACGTATCGTAAGCGCAAAGCCCCACGAGGTAATCTATATCCCGAAGGGAAGTCATATTCATTTCCAGACTCCGGATTACGCAAAGTATTACTACTTTGTATATCCCGCAAACTGGGCAGAGCTTTAATTCACAAAGACAAGGGGCTGCCGCAAGGCAGCCCCTGTTCATGAACTGCGTGAAACGTGCGTTTTCGTGAAACGCGGCACGTGTTTCACGAAAACACATGTTTCACGCAGTTCATGCCAACACACAGCCAGTGCTGAATAAATAAATACATGGAACTTGAAGTTAAAACCGTAAAATTAAAAGACCTCACCCGGTTCGCGGACATACGCGGTGTGATGAAATCCTGCGCTGAGTGCCCGCGGTTCGGAAACTCCTGGAGCTGCCCGCCGGATGTGCCGAATATCTACCGCTATCTCTGGAAGTATGATAAAGCGGATCTTATTGTCGCGAAAGTGGTCTATCCGGAAAAGTTATGTCAGGGAAATTTCGCAGATCTATTTACGGCGAGAGAGAAGTACTATGACGGAGAACGCCGAAAACTCCAGCTAACACTTCTCGAAATGGAAAAGAAAATCCCCGGATCCTACAGCGTGAGTACCTGCCTCATCTGTGACACCTGCGCGAGAAGCGAAGGACTTCCGTGCCGGCATCCGGACATGATGCGGTATTCCATGACAACCCTGGGCTTTGACTTTTCAAAGCTCATGAAAGAATATTTTGATATCGAACTTACGTGGTCCGGCGAGAAGCTCTCGTCCTACGATTATATCGTGGCGGCGCTTTTTCTGCCCGCGGACCGTTGAAATAAAGAACTGAAATACTGAAGGAATTATTTGTAAATGAAATCAACCAGATTATTGAAAACCGTCGGAGCGCTTCTCTTTCTGATCCTGTTCGCAGCCATCATGCTGATTGCAAACCGGCAGTGGAAGGCAGACGTGGCAGGACGGCGTCCGAAGTCGGATTATAAGGACTATGAGCAGCTTTCGAGAGCCTACGGCGGTGAGGTGCAGGAAGGATACGGCTGCGATTTCAAATTTGTCAAAGCCATCGTTTCACTTCCGAAACAGAAATGTGATGATGCAGCGTATGCCGGATGGAAAAGGACCGAAGCTCCGGATGCGGAAAGCCCGTATACCTATGAGAAAGATGATATCCTCTTCGGATGCAATGCTCACTACAATGTCGGCGTGGATCAGGAAAAGGGACGGCATGTTGCCTGCTTTATCACGCTGACCGAACCGGAAGGCGCGGATGGCCATGTGTATAAGGTATTCCGCGAGCTCTGGGAGGCCAATATCGACGGCGTCGGAATTGCCAATACCTATTATCTGGACCGGAAGGAATCCACGCAGGAAATCGTGACCAAACTGATGGAGGACGAAGTATCCGACCGGGATATCGCCTTTGTCTGGCCCAAAAAGGCCATGGCATGGATGATCATGGTGGATTACCGTATCGTAGACGGAAAACCGATGCTCGAGATCAGGGCGCTGTAAGGAAAACAGAAGATTGCGGAGACAGCACGGCGGGCACATATCCAAAGTGTACCGATTGAAGCGATGTCCCCGCAGTTTTTTTGTGTTGTTTTGTGCTTGAAAGAACAGTGCAGCAGTGTTAAAATTATAACCAAATGTGGAATCAAATCAAACGGAGGATTTTTGAATGGATTACGCAAAAGAATCTCTGAAGAAACATTATGAATGGGCAGGAAAGATCGAAGTGAAGGCTACCGTACCGGTAGCATCCAAAGAGGATCTGAGTCTGGCATACACTCCCGGAGTGGCCCAGCCCTGTCTTGAGATACAGAAGGATGTGGAGAAGTCCTACGAACTGACAAGACGTCACAATCTCTGCGCTGTCATCACAGACGGTACCGCAGTCCTGGGTCTCGGTGACATCGGTCCCGAAGCCGGCATGCCCGTAATGGAGGGAAAATGCGTTCTTTTCAAGGCTTTCGGCGATGTGGATGCTTTCCCGCTCTGCGTGAAGTCAAAAGACGTGGACGAGATCGTCAATACCGTGGCGCTGATCTCCGGATCATTCGGCGGCATCAACCTGGAGGACATTGCCGCTCCGAGATGCTTTGAGATCGAGAGAAAGCTGAAAGAAAGATGTGATATTCCGATCTTCCATGATGACCAGCATGGTACCGCCGTGATCACTCTGGCCGGTCTCATCAATGCGCTGAAGGTTGTGGGAAAGACCAAAGAGGAAGTGAAGATCGTTACCTCAGGTGCCGGCGCAGCTGCCATCGCCATCGTCAAGCTCCTCCTTTCCTACGGATTTAAGAATGTGATCATGTGCGACCGGAAGGGCGCTATCTATAAAGGCCGTGAAGGTCTCAACTGGATCAAAGAGGAGATGGCCGAGGTGACCAACCTGGAGAAGAAGGAAGGTTCTCTTGCCGATATGCTCGTAGGTGCCGATATTTTTATCGGTGTTTCCGCTCCCGGAACCGTGACTACCGACATGGTAAAGACCATGAACCGGGATGCCATCGTATTTGCCTGCGCCAACCCGACTCCCGAGATCTTCCCCGAAGATGCAAAAGCAGGCGGAGCCAAGGTGATCTCCACCGGTCGTTCCGACTATCCGAACCAGATCAACAACGTGCTTGCTTGCCCCGGCATCTTCCGCGGAACCTTTGATGTCAGAGCAAAGGACATCAACGAGGAAATGAAGATGGCAGCGGCTCTGGCTCTTGCCGGACTCATCTCCGATGAGGAGCTTTCCGCTGATTATATTATTCCGAAGGCCTTCGATAAGAGAGTCGGACCGGCCGTTGCCGCTGCCGTGGCGGAAGCCGCCAGAAAATCAGGCGTAGCCCGTCTGTAAGTGTATGGAACAGGTCCGGAACCTGCCGGACCTGATTATAGTTAAATTTACCTTGGAGGAAAAAATGGACAAGAAGAAGTTAAGCTTAGAAGCTGCCAAAGCCAGATTACTTGCCGTAACCATGGTTCATGATGCTGCTTCAGGACATCCGGGCGGATCCCTTTCATGCATCGATGCACTGACCTATCTCTATCAGGAAGAGATGAATGTAGATGTGAAGAACCCTCACTGGGAAGACCGTGACCGTTTTGTCATGTCAAAGGGTCACTGCTCACCGGCAGTTTATCCTGTACTTGCATTAAAAGGATTCTTCCCCGTTGAGGATCTTAAGATGTTCCGTCGGATCGACGGTCATATGTCCGGACACGTGGAAATGAAGTACAACCCCGGCGTTGATATGTCTACCGGTTCTCTCGGTCAGGGTATCTCCACCGCAGTCGGCATGGCTCTTGCCGGCAAGGTTTCCAAGAAGGATTACCGCGTATACGCCATCCTCGGCGACGGCGAGCTTGCCGAAGGTCAGGTATGGGAAGCCATGATGGCAGCCAACAAGTATAAACTCGACAACCTCTGCGCTCTGGTAGACGTAAACGGTCTCCAGATCGACGGAAAGACCGCAGACGTTATGCCCACCGAGCCCCTCGACAAGAAGTTCGAAGCTTTCGGATGGCATGTCGTAACCTGCGACGGTCATGATTTCGATTCCCTGAAGGCCGCTTATGACGAGGCAAAGACCGTGAAGGGACAGCCCACCATGATCCTTGCAAAGACCGTAAAGGGCAAAGGCGTCAGCTTCATGGAGAATCAGGCCGGATGGCACGGAAAGGCTCCGAACGATGAGCAGTTCGCAACCGCAAAGGCTGAACTTGAAGCAGTAATTAAGGAATTGGAGGCTTAACATGGGAGAGAAGATAGCTACACGTGAGGCCTATGGAAAGGCCATTGCCGCTATGGCAGACAAGTACCCCGAACTCGTAGTATTTGAGGCAGACCTTGCCGGCGCTACAATGAGTAAGTATTTCCAGGCAGCATGCCCTGAGAGATTCTTCGATATGGGTATTGCCGAGGGAGATATGGTTGGTGTTGCAGCAGGTATGGCTACCTGCGGCTTTAAGCCCTTTGTCAACAGCTTTGCCATGTTCAGTGCAGGCCGTGCATGGGAGCAGGTAAGAAACTCTGTCTGCTATCCCGGACTGAATGTCAAGGTGATCGGTTCTCACGGCGGACTTTCCGTTGGAGAAGACGGCGCTACACATCAGTGCATCGAGGATTTCGCCATCATGCGTGTCATTCCCGGCATGACCGTTCTCTGCCCCTGCGACGGCAATGAGATGCAGGCTGCAGTAGAAGCACTTATCAACTATGACGGACCCGCTTACATGAGACTTGGCCGTCTGGCAGTAGAGACCGTAACCGATACCATCCCCGGCTACAAGTTCGAGATCGGAAAAGGCATCGTTCTCCGCGAGGGTAAGGATGTGACCATCATCGCAGTCGGCATGAACGTACAGATGGCTCTGAAGGCTGCCGAGCTTCTTGAAGCAGAAGGCATCAGCGCCAAGGTTGTCGATATGCACACCATTAAGCCTCTGGATACCGAGCTGGTACTTGAGTGTGCCAAGGAGACCGGTGCGATCGTTACTTCCGAGGAAGCAAACGTACTGGGCGGCTTAGGCGCAGCAGTATCCGAGTTCCTTTCCGAGAATTATCCGGTACCGGTAGTTCGTCACGGTGTGAACGACGAGTTCGGACGTTCCGGTAAGGCTCCGGCCGTTCTGGAAGCCTACGGCATTACCGCAGAAGGCATTGCGGCAAAAGCAAAAGAAGCTATTGCTAAGAAAGGCTGACAGGTAATTAAAACAAAAAATCCGGATCAGCGAGATGCGCGAGTTCTTCGCGTCCCGGAGGGCGCGATGCTGTCTGAGGTTAGCAGATCGCTGATCCGGATTTTGCAATTATGGAATTCCTTATAGAAGACGAAAATTCAAAATTCTGCTTGCAACCTTTCAGAAAATGTGATATAGTTTCACACGGTGCAATTATCCCTGCATTTACGTTGCTTGTATGAAAATACGAATCCGCAACCGGAGGGAGGTTAGGGGTCTTTGTCAAAGGTTATACTGAATCCGAATGAATCTCTCGATTCTGCACTCAGAAGATTTAAGAGAAACTGTGCAAAAGCAGGTATCCAGCAGGAGATTCGTAAAAGAGAACATTACGAGAAGCCGAGCGTAAGACGTAAGAAAAAGTCCGAAGCAGCAAGAAAGCGTAAGTTCAACTAATCATGAAATGATAGCCTCAATTCGTACGAGTTGAGGCTATTTCAATAAAGAGGAGATTCATTTGTCAGAAGAAGTAAAAGAGATCTCCGTAGAATATGAAAAACAGATATTCGGAAGCGGCGACTCCTATCTAAAAAAGATTGAAAAAGAGCTTCATGTGGATATCGTTGAGCGGAACGGGCTTATTAAGATCACCGGAGAGGAACCCAATGTAAAGAAGGCCTCCGGAGTCTTTGACAGCCTGGTTTTGCTGTGCGAAAAAGGAAATGAGCTCACAGAACAGCAGGTGGATTACTGCCTGTCCCTTTCCCGCGAAGGAAAGGAAAAAGCAGTGGTGGAAATTGACGGCGATGTGATCTGTCGAACCGTCAGCGGCAAGCCGGTGAAACCGAAGACCCTCGGGCAGAAAAAATATGTGGATCTGATCCGCAGTAAAATGATCACCTTCGGGATCGGACCGGCCGGTACCGGTAAGACATATCTCGCGATCGCCATGGCCTGCAAGGCCTTTAAGGACGAAGAAGTGCAGCGGATCATCCTGACAAGGCCGGCCATTGAAGCAGGAGAGAAGCTCGGTTTTCTGCCCGGAGATCTGCAGCAGAAGATCGATCCGTATCTCCGGCCTCTTTATGATGCGCTCTATACGATCATGGGACCGGATTCCTATACCGCCAATACGGAAAAAGGGCTGATCGAAGTGGCGCCTCTCGCGTATATGCGGGGACGTACGCTGGATAATGCCTTTATCATCCTCGATGAGGCGCAGAACTGTACAGGCGCCCAGATGAAAATGTTTCTCACGAGAATCGGGTTCGGTTCCCGGGTGGTGGTCACGGGAGACCTCACCCAGAAGGACCTTCCGGGCTCGGAAGTTTCCGGCCTGGAATCGGCGCGGCGGATCCTTTCCGACGTGGAGGATATCGGATTTGCGGAACTTACAAGTCTTGACGTGGTGCGGCATCCGCTCGTGCAGAAGATCGTCAATGCCTACGAAAAGTACGAGAAAAAAGAGCGTCAGCGCGAGGAACGGAGACAGGAGCATTTCCATGACAATAAATACAGAAAATGAATACGCGGACTTCGGGGATTTCTGCGCGCTTTTAAAAGAAAAGCCGGAGGAAATCATTGAAAAAGCTGTCCTTTCGAGCCTTGACTATGAAGAAAATCCGTATGAGTGCGAAGTGAACGTGCTCTTGACGGACGATGCCCGCATCCGGGAGATCAACCGGAAAGAGCGGAAGATCGACCGGAGCACGGATGTGCTCAGTTTTCCCATGGCGGAATATGAAAGCCCCGCCTGTTTTGACGGATTTGACGAAATGTATGATCTCTTCAATCCCGATACCGGGGAACTCATGCTCGGAGATATTGTGCTGTCCCTGGATCATGTGATCGCACAGGCCCGGGACTACGGGCATACGCCGGACCGGGAACTTGCGTTTCTCTGCGTCCACAGCATGCTGCATCTCATGGGATACGACCATATGGAGGACGGAGAACGGGAAGTGATGGAAGAGCGTCAAAGAGCAATCCTCCATCTTTCCGGATATGAAAGATAACGAATGAAGAAAGATACCAGAAAACACAACTTTATTGTTCAGGGAAGCATCCTCGCGATTGCCGGGATCCTCTGCCGGATCATCGGCATGCTGTACCGTCTTCCCCTTGTGGATATTATCGGAACG
>JAZUHZ010000182.1:0-19933 GCA_045642005.1 Candidatus Avilachnospira sp. | reverse complement strand
CCCCCTCGCTTCCGCAAGACAGTCATTGTAGAGTCGGATGAGTATGGAAATTTGCCCGGAGGCATTTTTTATACGCAGACGTAAAAAACATGCGCTATGGTGAACTTTTTTCATTTCACCCGTCTTTTCCCTGAAGCTTTTCACCAGGAGGGCATGAAAACCGTCTCTGCGTATAGAAAATGCTTCGGGCGGCAGGTTTCACTGCAGAATGACTGCAGAATGTGTTTTGCCGGTTGGCTTTCAAATTTGTTTTGCCAGGTGATCTTCAAACTGTATGAAGGCGACAGACTCTTTGTCTGGGCCGTCGTGCCATACCGTGTCGTAATCCTGAATCGGATAGCAACTTCCACTTCACCACAAAAGCTGTTTTCGGCGTCTTTGTGGTGAAGATTTTTTTTATGGAAAACTACCCAGGGGGTGATTTTCACCACAAGCAGGCTCAAAACGGCGAAAAAGTACAATCGAAGACATGCCTCCCGCCTTCGGGCAGAATTTTTTCACCACAACAGCCAAAATTTGCAGGTTTGTGGTGACTCGCCGTAGACGAGGGCCTCACTTGTTGGAGCGTTTTGTACTAAATCCGCCATTTTCGAGCTTCTGTGGTGAACTCCTGAAGAATTCTGCGCCGGCGATTTTACTTTTTCGATGGTTTTACAACGACTGTGGTGAAATTTACCCCTCCGGCAGTATTCAGAAAAAAAAGAATTCACCACAAACGCCGAGAAATCTTGGTCTGTGGTGAAAACCATGTGCATTACTGTTCTCTGACCGGAGCAGTTGACCAGCCAGGCCGTAAAATACGCCTTCTGTCAATAATTATGTAAACTAAAAGCGAAAATGATCTGATCTTCTGTCATTTCCGCTTTAAAATGAAAAGAGCGCGAGACGGGGATCGAACCCGCGACCTTCGCCTTGGCAAGGCGACGCTCCACCACTGAGCCACTCGCGCATTTTTGTGATTCTGTTTTCAAAATCCAAGTGCCTCAGGCCAGAATCGAACTGGCGACACATGGATTTTCAGTCCATTGCTCTACCAACTGAGCTACCGAGGCTAACTGCTCAGTTCCTTAAGCAGCAAGGCATATTCTATATGATAGAGGTGGATTTGTCAAGAGGTTTTTTTAATTTTTTCTTTTTTCATGAACTTCGTGAAACATCTGCGCTGTGGGCATGAGCTGTGTGAAACATCCGCATGTGTGAAACACGCAAGCGCGTTTCACACATGCGGATGTTTCACGCAGCTCATGTAGGTTATCGTTTCACGCAGCTCATGAGGGATCAGCCGAGGTCTTCGATGAGTTCCTGCATGACAAGTTCGTTGTAGTCGGTGCGGGAGGGTGTCTCGCCCTGGTGACGGGAATCGGACCCGTCCCGTGTTCCGTTTCCGGAAGTCCGGGGGGCGTCTTTTCCGCTAAGGCCTCCGGAGAGCCGGGCAGCGGCTGCGGCGGCTTTCTCTTCGAACTGCTTTGTCCGCCGCTTGGCGGCCTCTACATCCCGGATGCCGATCTTCGCCCAGTCACAGCCGAGCTTTTCGATGTAGCGGATGCTGTTGTGATCGTGTTCCACGGCATAGGCCACCAGGTAGTCAAGGACTTCGGCCGGAAGATGGAGCCCGTCATAGAGATAGGCAAATACTTCGGTCTCCTTCTCGTCCATGATTTTGGAGCGGTACTTCTGCGCAATGAAAAGGAGTTCCGTAAAATCCGTGTCCTCACTGAGTCTTGCAAGGATCTCCGTTCCTTCCGTGCTCATGTAGCGGTCACGGAGGGCATCCCGGTCAGCAGCCTTTGCGCTCTTTTTCGTATTCTCTTTTTTTATCTTTTCTTCTGCCATACGAGCACCGTCTGTTCCCCCGATCACGCCTTTCTCCTCCCAGTACCGGAGGGCGCGCCGCACGTCTCCCTCCGTGAGGCACAGCGCATCTGCCGCCTTTTCCTCATCCAGAGAGCCGTTTAACAGGAGGTACAGATAAACCTTCACATAATCCCCGTTCGCCTCCGGCATATAGCCGGTGATGAAATCCGCGGGGACCAGTGCAGCCTGTGCCGTCAGCCTGCTCACATATCCCATATTCTGTCCTGTTCTATCGTCTGCCGCTGCCGCGGTGATTGTTCATCTCATGCCTTCTCCCGGAAGGCATGGGGTATTGTAACAGAACACTGCAAAAAAGGGAATAGTCCGCAGGTTTCCATAAGGATTTTGTGGATAATGTGGATAAACGGGCAAAAAGGCGTAAAATAAGGCTTTTTTCAAAAACTTATCCACGCCGGAGCTTTACATAATCAAAGACATTGGCTGTGGATAATGTGGATAACTTTATTTCACAAGGTCATCGGCTATATTTACAACGTTTCCGGCGCCCATGGTTATCAACAGGTCACCGGGTTTTACGGCCTCTAAAATAAATTTTTCACAGGATGCGAAATCGGGAATGTACCGGGCACTGCCCCCCAGCTGATTGATGCGCTTGGAAAGATCTCCGGAGCTGACGCCGAGCGTATCGGTCTCCCGGGCCGGATAAATATCCGGAAGGATCACCTCGTCGCAGTACATCAGAGCCTTGGCAAATTCATTCAGGAGCGCTTTGGTCCGGGTATAGGTATGCGGCTGGAACACCACGTAAAGCTTTTTATGCGGATACATCTGCGCGGTTTTTAACGTGGCCGCCACTTCCTGCGGATGATGCGCATAGTCGTCGATCACCGTCGCTCCGTTCACTTCGCCCCGGTACTGGAAACGGCGGTCCGTTCCGGTGTAGTTCCTGAGGGCGCCGATGGCCGTATCACGGTCGATCCCGATCCTGTCGGAGACGGCAATGGCCGCCAGCGAATTGTAGACATTATGCTGTCCGGGAACGCCGAGCACCACTTTTCCGGCTTCTTTTCCTTTGACAAGAAGCGTGTAGGATGCACGAGCATGCTCGTCGTATTCGATGTCTTTGGCGGCATAATCATATTCTTCGGATTTGCCGAAGGTCGTATAGCCGCATTTTAAGTCCCGAAGGAAATACCCGACGTTCTGGATATCGCCGTTGATGACCAGATACCCCCGTTCGTCCTGCGGAAGCTTCATGATGAACTGCCGGAAGGAGTTCCGGATGTCGTCAATGTCGCGGAAGAAATCCAAATGATCGGCCTCGACATTGAGGACCACGGAAAGAGTCGGGAAGAAGGAAAGGAAGCTGTTGGTATACTCGCAGGCCTCGGCCACGAAGGTGTCGGACCGTCCCACGCGGATATTTCCGCCGATGGATTTGAGCATGCCGCCCACCGAGATGGTGGGGTCCTCGCCTGCGGACAGAAGGATCTCCGAGATCATGGAGGTCGTGGTGGTCTTGCCGTGGGTTCCCGAGACGTTGATGTTTTCCCGGTAGTTGAGCATAAGCTCTCCGAGGAGCTCTGCCCTCGTCATCATGGGGATGCGGCGCCGGACGCACTCCTGAAACTCCGGATTGTCCTCATGAATGGCCGCCGTGTATACCACCACATCCGGGCTCTCGATGTTTTTCGCGCTCTGCGGGGTGGCGATTTTAGCGCCGGCCTGCTTCAGGCGGTCCGTCAGTTCGGATTCTTTCGCATCCGATCCGGATACGGTAAATCCGCGGTCCAGAAGGATATCGGCCAGTCCCGACATGGAGATGCCGCCGATCCCGATAAAGTGTACGTGACACGGTTTTGTAAAATCGATCTGATACATGGTTATTTTCCTAATTTTGAAAGACTGTCGAAAAGATCCAGATCTTCCGCAGTGACTTTGATGTTGGTTGCGAGTTTTTCCCCGTTCGGATACTCTACGGTGACGCCGAGTATGGTTCCCTCCGGCACGCCTTTCTGTTTTACCGCGTACAGAAACTGCGGGAAGCGGGGGTGGGAACGGGTGAATTTATCCCAGGCGCTCTTCATTTTCATGAGATCGCCGATATTGCCTAAACCCATATGTTTTCTTTCTCCTTAATGTATGTAGGCATAACTAGTGTGAAACACCTGCAGATGTGTGAAACATCTCCGATGTTTCACGCACTTCGGCGTTTCACGCAAGTTATGTTCTCACAGTGAAGCTGATCTCGACGGAGCCGTACAGTGCGTAGGGGCTTCCGGAGTAGACGCTGATGTAGTAGGTCCCTTCGTCTTCGATGCCGGGGATCACGGTCGCGCCGCTCTTTTTCTCTTCTTCTGTAAACACGCCTTCGTATTTTTTATAATGGTCGGCATTCTTCACGTAGTAATGTGTCAGCCGGTCCTGTCCGGTGGCATCGGTGAAGGTCATGCGGATGGGCTCGCCGGGGCGGTACACATCCTTATCAATTGCCACGCGGCAGTCAAAGACAAACCAGGTGATCTGCTCCGGTTCGCCGTAGGAATTCACGCCTTCCGCAAACCAGATACCGGGCGTCTTCGGCTCCACGATGACTTTTCCGTCTTTTACTTCACAGGTGGTGCAGTTGTCGCTGTCATCGTACACGTCAATGGTTTTGATTCCCTCGTCAAAAACGGAGATCACGACCGGCTCACCGAGGGCGTAGTTGGCCTTGTTGCCGTAGTCGCACATGAAGGAGAAAGCGTACTCGGCATCGGAATAGCCATAGATGTCCTCTTCCGAGATCAGCTCCTCATCCCCCTCGACATAGGAATAGGGATTGGGGGTATAGGTGATTTTGTCAATATTGGCATTACGGTAGATCTCAAAGCCGTAGTCAAACCAGTAGGCTTTGAATTCATCCGGATTGAACACGTTGCGGCGGCAGACGGGAAGCGTGCTTTCCGAAACTTCGATTCCGACCACATCTCCGGAGACATCGGTCAGGATATCCGTCACCACGGCAATATGCTGCCTCGGATTCAGTACGACGTCCAGAAGCTCGATGTTTTTGAGGCATTCCGGGTAATTGTCCATGTCCATCTCAACCTTGGAAACGCCGGGGTAGGTGGGCCAGCATTTGCAGACGATCTGCTTCGGCAGGTTATGAACGTAGCTGGCAAAAGCGCTGCAGACGATGCCGTAGTAGGCGCCGACGCCGTGACCGCTGGTGCCGTGCAGGTTTCTGGTATAAAGCACGGAGTCGGGATTTTCGAGGGCGGTGGCGTAGGTCTCCAGGGACACCTCAAAGCCCACGTGTTTGTCGACGATTCTGGCGGACGAATACTCGACGCCCTTCTGCGGCAGACCGGGTTTGATAAAGCTGTCGATATAGACCGGCTTTCCGTCGGGATTTTTGTAGGTAAGATTGGACGGTATGGTTTTCAGCGGGGACCATTCAAAGTCGACCATCTGTTTTGCTCTTTTTAAGCCGTTTTCCACTCCCTGGGAACGGGGTATTGCATGATAGATCATTTCATTTCCTCCGAAATTTTTAGTTGCTTAACTTTGTATTTTACCGCAAACACATAGGAGCGTCAAGGGAGCACACGGTGCCAGGAACAGCAATTCCGATTAGATTCCTGTCACGCCAGCCAAAAGACAGTAGAAAACCGAAAAATCGGGATTTTCTACTGTCTGCCATTTTTAAAGACAGTAGAGATTTGATAAAACCGGATTTCTCCCGTCTTTTTCTGCGGCAAAGACGGGAGAAAATCGAAAAAAACGAAATCTATACTGTTCCAACGCCCGAAAAGACGGGAGAAAATAAGAAAAATCAAAATCTCTACTGTCTTTTCCTTCAAAAAAGACGGGAGAAAATCGAAAAATCGAAATCTCTACTGTCTTTAAAAAACGGAGACAGTAGAGAATTGAAAAAAGTCGATTTTATACTGTTCCGAAACCGTGGCCAGGGCGGAACAGCCGGGCAGCTCATGTCAGTGCCGGGTTGGATCGGTATAGCACTCGCAGAAGCGGGCGGAGAAGGAGGGCGAAAGGCCTTCGGCCCTAAGGTGGGAGACGTCGCCGAATTCCGCCATGCGGAAGGAGGCGATCCCGGGTTCCCGCTCTTCGGTATAGACCGTGGTCACACTGGTCGGAGCGCCGCAGGTTCCGTGCCACAGCACCATGGGAGAAATGCCGAGAAGATGGGATAACAGCACGCATTCGAGGCCGAAATGGCAGAAAAACACCAGCGTATCATGGTTCGGATGCACCGCATCATAAATCTGCCCGTTCCGCCGGTAGCCGTGTCCCTCCAGAAGGCAGTCCAGAGAATTCGTGATATACTCAATTACGTCTTTAGCCCCGGCCTCGGCCATTTCCGGCTCATAGAGCCACCGTTTTCTGTCATAGAAAGCCTCCCGGGACGTCCATTCCACAGGATACCAGTCCCAGGCGTAGGGTTTCACTTCATTTTCCGGTTTTCTCGGCTTGATGGCCGGGAGCGGCACTTCCTGCAGAAAGTCGCAGGCCTCCGCGCGGATCCCAAGTTTCTGGAGGGACGGTGCCGCGGTGTCCCGGGCTCTTCCCAGAACGGAAACATAGAAATACGCCCGGTTTCCGTCCGGATCCTCCATGCCGTGATCCGATTCCTTCAGCGGGTGAAAGGCGCTGAATTCCTTTTCCATACGGCGGGAAAGGGCTTCTGCCTCCTTCCGGCCGGTTTCTGTCAGCGAATCGATCGTGTAATCCGGATCTCCGTGTCTTATGATCAGAAGTCTCATGTTTATCCTTTCTTCTTATAACAGACCAAACAGCTCCCGGTGTGCCGCCGGGTCGTCGGAATTGATCATCCCGGCGCCGCGCCGCACGGCCTCTGTAAAGTTTTCCGGGGTTTTTAAGCTCGGTGCCGCAATGGGGATCATTCCCATCGAACGCACCTCCTGCCACCAGCTTTCCGGGCACATGGGATCGTCATATTTCACGACTTCCCCGTCTTCGGATAAAAACCGGTGCTGCATGCAGGCCAGTTCACAGTACTCCGCCGGATCGGTCTCCATCTCTCCCATAATGAAGAAGGGATAAAAGGCATGGTAGCGGAACTTCCTTCCGTACGTCTTATAGACAAAGTCTAAAAGCCGTCCGGAAAAACTGAGGATCCACGTCCTGTCACCGAGCCCCGCTTCGAGAAGCTCCCCGCAGGCTTTCCGGGCACAGGCAAAAGCAAAGGCATCTTCCGTGCCGGAAAGTCCCGGATCAATCGCAGCAATCTGTACCGGGCCGCTTTCCCGGCCGGGCACGGCATCCTGCCCTGCCGGATCTGTTTCTGTTTCCCCGGGGATATCCTTCAGTTCAATCAGAAGCCCGACCGCGGGATTCTCTCCGGCCAGCCCGATCAGCTCCGAAAGCTTCGGAAGATCCGGTTTTCCCTTTCTCAGTTCCGGAAAGGTGTGTTCCCGGATCTCTCCGACGCCTTCGATGAATCCGTCATGCCGGAGAACGATTTCCCCGTCTTTTGTCATGTGAACATCGGTCTCTATGAGATCGGCTCCGTGAGCTATGGCCCGGCGGAATGCCGTCATGGTATTCTCCTCCGGACCGGTACGGTCGCCGCGATGGCCGCAGATGTAAAGTTTCTTCTGCCCCGTGAGGGGTTTTCTGATATCAAATTCTTCCGGCATACCAGACTCCTGTTTGTCAAACGGTTCTGCCGCACCCGGCAGCGATCCTTTTTTCTGCAATAGCGTACACCAACCGGAATGATTTTGCAATGGCCGGCCGCTAAAAAAACAGGGCGGTACCGGAGTACTGCCCTGTATGGGTTGAAGCATTTCTTATTCAGATGTAACGGGGGCTTTGTCCCGTTCCTGCCGGAAACTGCCAATCTGGCCGGTCCCGATGCTCCTGCTGGCTTTACTGAAGAAGCAGTAAGCTGAATACGAGCGTGAAGAGGGCAACGGTCTCTACGATACCGATAACGATGAAGTAGTTCGCCGTACCTTTTCCGGTCTCTCCGAGAGCGTCGGAAGCAGCAGCAGCCACCTTGCCCTGGAATACGGCTGACATACCGATAGCTAACCCGGCAATGATACCGATGGCCATGGCCAGGGTCTGATCACAGGACGCGCTGCGGATGAAGTTCATAAGAAGGAATCCGTAGATGGTCTGCGTCAGAGGCGCTCCCGAGAAAGCAACCATAAGGAATGACGCGGGTTTTCCGCTGGCGTAGCATTTCTTCCATGCGCCGACTGCTGACTGGGCCGCAATACCTGCTCCGATTGCCGAACCTGTTGCTGATAATCCGATGGCACATGCCATACCGATAAACTGAATGGATAACATTTCTTTTATCTCCTTTTTTTATTACTTTCTCACCTTATCCATCTTACGGAAAGGATCATACTCTGTTCCGGACCACTCCATTCCGAGCTGGCCGGAGAATTCCAGTAAATTGAGACGCACGCCGTGAACCGCCACAGACAGGAACGCCATAATAATGTTGAGCACATGACCGAAGATCATGATGAGGGCTGCCACAAATACCAGAATGCCCGTGAATCCGGAGGCCATGTTGTTGAAGCTCTGGGCGATTGCCAGAGAAGACATACCGACGGCAAACAGACGGATGTAGCTCATCACATTACCGAAAGCACTGATGGTGTCAAGGAAGGTGGTAAATGCTCCTCCGAGACCGGCCTTCAGGCCTTCCGAAAAGCTCTTCCCGGGCTCCTGACCGCCAAAGCAGATCACAACAAAGAAACAGACGATGACGATAGCGGCTACGATCCCGAGGTTCGCACTCTGCCCGATCACCAGGTAAAGAACCAGTACATAGAGCGCACAAAGGGATACGAGCCATCCGAGATCCGAAACCCAGGAAAGATCATGCGCCATGAGTTTCTTCCGGATGTTCATGATGCACGCAAGCGCCAGCTGCACAATACCGATGCTGAAGCAGAATTTCATGACATGATTCTGCGCAGCCGTGGTCGTCACATTAAAGTATTCCGGATAGTTGGCAATTCCGGGGATCACGAGGCTCTTTAAGAGCGGGATCTTCATGGCACCTTCCAGTCCGAACCAGGTACCTGTCACGGAACCCCAGGCGATCGTGGCCACGGAAAGGACATACAGCAGAAGATTGGCATCCGACAGCTTTTTTGTCTTTACGTGAAGCGCGACCGCTCCGATAAGGAACAGCACGCCGTAGGCGGCATCGCCCACGATCATGGCGAAAAACAGGGTGAAGAACATCAGGAACCACAGGGAGATGTCGTACTCATTATATCCCGGCACGGTTCCCAGGATGTCAAACACCGGCTTCATCAGTCCTGTAAGCTTTGTGTACCGTACCTTTGTGGGAACCTCACCGTCGTCTTCCACGACGTCTTCTGCAAGATAGGCCCAGCTGTTTTCGGCCGCTGCCTTCTTAAAGGTTCCGAAATCCGCAGTCGGAAGATATCCGCTCAGCCACGTCAGTCCTTCCTCCTCCGATGCGGTGCGTTCGGCTCCGGAATACTCGATCTCATTCTGGAGCTTCACAAGCTGCGCCTTATAGCTGCCGGTATACTGAGAGGATTCGGTCAGAAAGCTCTCACACTCCCTGATCTTCTGTTCGTCCCCGGCAACGGCTTTCTTAAGTTCCGCAAGACTTCTTGTCGGCGGCTGGAATTCCGTCGCCTGAACCGGCATTTCCGCATCGCCGAGCACGGCCACGACCGAAAGGCCGTCCACCGCGGAAAGAGCGATATAATCGATCTCTTCGTGACTGCGGAATTCTTCGTATTCCTTCTTCCCGAGCTGGTAGAACCGGAGGGAAACCCCTTCTTTCCGGAACCGGCGCAGTTCTTCCGGATCAAAGTCGCCCCATTTGGTGACTCGTTCGATCTCCATGAGCTCAGCGGACCGTTTTCCGGTGAGCTCTGCCTTCTCCGACAGCGCACCGGTCACCTTCTCATCGAGTTCCCGGAACCCTTCCTCCGAAAGGACCTCTGCCGGTCTCTGCTTTTTCGGACGGTATTCCGAAAGCTCGTTCATGGTTTTGGAGATCCGCTGGAAACGGTCGGTGAGAGCCGCATCCGCGGGAACTCTTTCTGCGATATGCAGGAGCTTGAGCTCCCTCAGCTCCGTAAGAAGCGCGTCCTTTTTCCCGGCGGCGGCAACGATGCAGACTTTTGTCATTCTCTCAATCATTCTGCCACCCCCTGCGTCTTCTTCTTTGCGATCTTTCCCCGGACGACCGCACTGGTCTGCTGATCGCCGAGGTAGATCCCGATCCGCCGGATGTTCTCCTTTGCCTCGGGAATCTTGACTCTTTCAAAAAGATTTACTCGCTGGGAGGTCGTCCGGAGCTCTTTCTCCAGAAGCTCCACCTGGATCTCCAGCGTTTTCACGAGTGCGTCGAGCCTTGCTATCTCGCGCAGCCGTATCAGGGCTGTATCCACCCACAGCGGGTAATCAGCCACATCATACACAATCTCCCGGAAGGTGAGTTCCCGGAATACCGGCACATTCACGCCGGCAATGTTTTCGTTCTCACAGACCACCTGATCGGGCTTGACCAGGTTTTCGATCTTTTGGTTCTCCGGGAAAATTGTATTCTCACTGAACACGGCGACCCAGGAATCAAGCCCTGACACCAGTTCCGCGAGTTCTTCCTTTTTCTTCAGATGATCCTGTTCGATCGCAGTGATCACGCTCTGGATCTGCTGCTTTTTGAGCTGCAGCGTGGGAAGATACCGCTCGAACTGCCGGAGCCTGTCTCTCTGGTTCTTCTGTTCATTTTTGGTGAGCTTTATGCCGGCCATCAGTGATCCTTCTTAAGGGGCTTCGGCCATCTCTCTTCGATCAGACTGGTCTTAAGCCCTGTCTCATTAGGTTCGAAGCAGTCAGCAAGGATCTCCCAACCTAAATCCAATGCATCCTCCAGCGGAATGTTCACGCTGAGGTCCATCAGTTTTGTTTCAAACAGTTCGCCGTACTTTAAGAGCTTGTCGTCCCATTCACTCATCGCAAAGCCCATGGACTTCTTCTCGAGCGAATCCTTATAGGCGCTGTACAGCTTGATCATGCCGTCCATCAGGGCACGGTGGTCATTTCTGGTACGTCCGTTTACGTTCTGTTTCAGTCTGGAAAGGGAACCGAAGGGCTCGATATGACCGTTCTTTAAGTAATACTGTCCCTCCGTGATATATCCGGTATTGTCCGGTACGGGATGCGTAACATCGTCACCGGGCATCGTGGTGACTCCAAGGATCGTCAGGGAACCGGCCCCGTCAAAGTCGACAGCCTTTTCATACCGGGACGCCAGGCACGAATACAGATCTCCGGGGTAACCACGGTTACTGGGCACCTGCTCCATCGTAATGGCGGTCTCTTTCTGAGCATCGGCAAAGTTGGTCATGTCGGTCAGAAGGACAAGAACTCTCTTGCCTGCCAGTGCAAACTGCTCGGCAACGGCCAGAGACATATCGGGAACCAGCGTACACTCAACGGTCGGGTCGCTGGCGGTATGGATGAACATAACGGTATGGCCCATGGCGCCGCCCTTCTCCAGGGTATCACGGAAGTAAAGGAAGTCGTCATACTTTAATCCCATTCCTCCGAGAACGATCACGTCGACCTCTGCCTGCAGCGCGATCCTCGCCAGAAGCTGGTTGTACGGTTCTCCCGAAACCGAGAAGATCGGGAGTTTCTGGCTCTCTACCAGGGTATTGAACACATCGATCATGGGGATACCGGTGTGGATCATGTTTCTCGGGATGATTCGCCTTGCCGGGTTTACCGACGGACCTCCGATGGGGATCATGTTCTCGGTAAGCGCCGGTCCCTTGTCACGGGGAACGCCGGCTCCGTCAAAGACGCGCCCGAGGAGATGGTCGGTAAAGGAGACCATCATGGGCTTTCCGAGGAACCTTACCGGATCCGTCGTGCTGACGCCCTGTGTCCCGGCGAAAACCTGAAGCGAAACCTTTTCCCCGTCAAGCTTGATGACGTTTGCGTAGCTGTCGCCGACCATGGCAAGGTCGCCGTTTTTTACGCCCTCCGCCCGTACGGTAATCACGTTACCGACGATCGAATCGATTTTTGTATAAACTTTCTGCATATCCGGTCTCCTTAGTCAATGATTTTCGCTTTATAAAATCCGGAAATCAGCGCTTCCTGGGCTCTGTACTCCGCCGTATTGAACTCGATCCCGTGCCAGTCAAGGAACAGAAGACGAAGCTCGTTGAAGAAAGCACGGATGTCCTTTTTCTCCTCCAGATCCAGCCGGCACTTTAAGATCTCATAAAGGATCCCGAATTCATGTCTCTGACGTTCCGGCTCACAGGCGGCATCCACTTCATCAAAGGAGTTCTGCTGGAAGTAAACCGCATCCATCAGTTCTCCCTTCTGATAGGTGATATAGTCGTCTGTGGAGGTTCCCTCCTCACCGACGACCTTCATCATCTGATTGACTTCGGTGGAACGGCGCAGCACATTGCGGGCAAACTCCACCTTGTCCATCTCCACCACGCCCTGATACTTGGACCAGGAATCGATGGGGTGGATCGAGGGATACTTACGGGCATCGGAACGTTCACGGGAAAGTCCGTGGAAGGCGCCGACCACCTTCAGCGTTGCCTGGGTTACCGGCTCTTCAAAGTTTCCGCCGGCCGGCGATACGGTACCGCCGATGGTAACGGAAGCAACACGGCCGTCATGGAGACGCACCTTGCCGGCCCGCTCATAGAACGCCGCGATCAGGGACTCGAGATAGGCCGGGAAGGCTTCCTCTCCGGGGATCTCTTCCAGTCGTCCGCTCATCTCACGGAGCGCCTGGGCCCACCGGGAAGTCGAGTCTGCCAGAAGAAGCACGGAAAGTCCCATCTGACGGTAATACTCGGCCATCGTTACTGCCGTATACACGGAAGCTTCACGGGCCGCAACCGGCATCGAGGACGTGTTGCAGATGATAATGGTACGTTCCATCAGCGACTTTCCTGTCCGCGGGTCCGTAAGCTCCGGGAATTCCTTCAGAATCTCCACGACCTCTCCGGCACGTTCTCCGCAGGCGGCCACGATTACGATATCCACGTCCGCGTTCTTGGCTTCCATATGCTGGAGCACGGTCTTTCCGGCGCCGAAAGGTCCGGGCGTACAGAAGGTGCCTCCCTTGGCTACGGGAAGGAAGGTATCGATACAGCGGATCTGGGTCACCAGGGTCTCATCGGGAGCGAGACGCTCCTCGTAGCATTTGATGGGCTTTTTTACGGGCCATGAGAACACCATTGTGAGTTCTTCCTGAACACCGTCCGGATCCTCCACAACCGCAATGACGCTTCTGACGTTATACGTTCCCTCGGGAACGATCATCTTTACTTTCCAGTCGCAGTTCCTGAAATAGAAGGGAACCATGATCTCATGCCGGAAAAGACCTTCCGGAACGCTTCCCAGCGCGTCGCCGGGATGAACGATCGCTCCGGGCATGACCTTCGGGGTAAACTCCCAGTCCTTATCGGGAATGGGATTCAGGTAGGTTCCTCTCTCCAGGAAGAATCCGCACTGTTCCGCCAGCTCCGGCAGCGGGTTCTGAAGCCCGTCATATACCTGTGTCAGAAGACCGGGGCCAAGCTCTACGCTCAGCAGATCTCCGGTGAATTCCACCGGGTCACCGACCTTGATGCCTTCTGTCATTTCATAGATCTGCATACTGGCAACGCCATCCCTCAGACGGATGATGTCGCCTTTCAGTTTCTTATCGCCGACTACCACATAGCCGACCTCGTTCTTACGGATGGAGCCGTCAACCTTTACCGTAACAAGGTTTCCGTTGACACCCGTAACACTGCCAATTAAATCTTTCATTTCTTTTCTCCCATCATGCTCCCTGGATCTGTTCTTCTATTCCATCGAAGAGCCTCTGGAACTCTGCTCTTCCTTTTGCACTGTCAAATACCGTAAGCCGTTCCAAAAGCTTAAGCTTCAGGGCATATCCGAACAGCTGCTGGTCGTCAAAACTGTGAAGCCCGATCAGCGCATCCAGCCGCCTGAACTGAAGATCCAGAAGCAGCTGTTCCGCCACCAGCGGATTGTCTGTGTTAAGCGCCGTCTGGATCGTCCTGGTGATCTCCTCCTCATGCTCCACAGGGGCCTCGCAGGGCTTTCCGAGACGTACGTTCCGCTGATAGGTAAGTTCCCTGCTGAACACGCCGTAGAACTTCGCCCACTCTTCCACTAAAGGCCCCTCTGTGGAGGATACCCTGAGATTCTCTAGCAGCCGGTACTTCTCTTTTGAAACGTTTGCCGCACACAACCCGAGGAATGTTTCATAACTGAATGGCATGGCACTGTCGGCTCTCAGCATGGGCAGAGACGATATCAGATAATAATAAGATGCCACAGGTATTCCTCCGTCAGATATTGAGTGCTGAGAAGAACGGACGGATCATTTCCGCGATCTCCTCATCCGAACAGTCAAAGAAACCGGATCCGTCTTTTTCGCTCAGCCGGAAGCCCGAACGGACACCGGAGGAGACTCTGACCTCAAGACCGTTTCTGATCTCTTCCGCCAGTTCACTCTGAAGGCCTTCTGTTACTTCCGTTACCTCGGCCGCGTATTTTGACGCATCCTCGCCGGTAAGGGCCGCTCTGATCAGCGTGCCGAGAGCCTCTCCGTTCACTGTCTTTTTGATATCGGCACTGAGGATCTTCCGGAACTCTCCTTCAATCGATTTCTTAAAAGAAAGGACAGCGTCCCTCTGCGCCTGCTCCACATTTACCCTGGCTCCCTCTGTAAGAGTAGCTATTCTCTTTTCAGCTTCGGAAAATTTTGCGTCAGCCTCTTCTTTTGCTTCTTTGATGATCTCCGCTGCCTTTTTGTTTGCGGCTGCGATGATTTCCGAAGACTCGGCATTTGCCGCATCGATCCCGTCTTTTCTGATAGAGGAAATCAGGTCCTGAATCTGTAATTCCATGAAAATCACGCTCCTTACACGTATTTTGCTTATACTTTGACTATTATAACGCAAGTTTCCGGCAGATAGCAATAGTTTGTTAAAAATATATCGGATAAAAAACGGAAAAAAAGATTCTTTTTTTCATAATAAAACAGCCGGAGAAGCGAAGACACTGCTCCGTTTTTCCGGCTGTTCTGCTGCACGATCTTCAGAAAGAACCCGATCCGCCCCGCGGTCGCCTTTCCCCGTTCTTTGTCACGGTTTCAGGGCAGCACGATCCGGCAGATTTTTTCAACGGTTTCGGGCGCGAGATCCGCATAGAGCGGGAGCGTCAGCACATGAAGTGACGCCGAAAGCGCCGCCGGCGTCTTTTCCGGATCCGCCCCGGGACGTCCTTTGTAACAGTCAAAGGAACTGGTGATCGGATAGAAATATTTCCGCGCGACAATGCCTTCTGCTTTAAGGCGCGCATGGACCTCGTCGCGGGTACCGTCCCCCTCGAAGAAGACGGGGAAATAGGCATAGTTGGACTCCGTGTCCGGATCCTTCTGGATGAGCCGGATCCCGGGTACCCCATTAAGGAGGCGCCGGTAGGTTTCATCGGCCATGCGGCGTTTTGCGATCTCCTCCCCGAGATGACGGAGGTTGCAGATGCCCATGGCAGCCTGGAACTCGTTCATCTTGGCATTTCCGCCTACATAGGCCACTTCGTCCGGATTCCGGATGCCGAAATTCTTCAGGTCACAGAGGACCTGTCGGAGGGAATCGTCCCGGAGGCAGACCGCGCCGCCCTCGATCGTATTGAACACTTTGGTCGCGTGGAAGGAAAACATGGCCGCATCCCCGTAGGAGGCGGCGCTTTTTCCCTTATAGGTCACGCCGAAAGCATGCGCCGCGTCGTAAATGACTTTGAGGCCGTGTTTTGCGGCAACCCCGGCAATGGCCTCCACATTGCACATATTTCCGTAGACATGGACGGGAAGAATGGCGACCGTGCGGTCCGTGATCAGGTCTTCGATCTTTGTCTCGTCAATGGTGCAGTCGGATTCCTTAATGTCACAGAAGACAGGGGTAAGGCCGTTCCGCACGATGGCATGGGTCGTGGAGGCAAAGGTAAAGGGAGTCGTGATCACTTCGGAACCTGCCGGGAAGTGCATCGCCTGAAGTACGCTCTCGAGGGCCAGATGACCGTTCGTAAAAAGTGTAATATTGGAAACCCCCAGGTATTCCCGGAGGTTTTCTTCTAATTTATTATGTTTTTCCCCCATGTTGGTGAGCCAGTGGGTTTCCCACATGTCTTTGATCTCTTCGCAGTATTCTTCGAAGGGAGGCAGGGAGGAGCGGGTAACGTTAATCATAAACAGCAAAGATGCGGCAGGGAAGTCCGTTGGCGCCTTTGAAATTGGGCCATGCAGCGAAGACGACAGCGCCGGCTGCGGGAAGTTCCCAGAGATTGTTTAATACTTCGACCTGGATATGGCCGTGTTCGAGGACATACCGCTCGCAGGCAAGATCGCCCCGTTTTGCGCATTCGGCGGAGCCGTCGGTATCCAGGGTCTCGTGGCCGTTGGCCGCGGCGTGACGCACTTCATAAATATACTCGATGGCTTCGAGGGACCAGCCGGGGAAGTTCTCGGATCCGTCTTCTGCGATGCCGCTCATCTTCTCCATATCCGGCCAGTTTTTGCCCCAGTCGGTACGGAGCGCAACAAAAGCTCCCTCGGGGATCTCGCCGTACTGCGCCTCATAGGCTTTGAGGTCGTCCACGGTGACACAGTATACCGGATTTTCTTTCACCTTTTCCGTAATGTCCACCACGCAGAGCGGGAAGCACTGGGGCTTGAAGCTCTCGGCAAACACACCGTTTTTGTCAAAGTGTGCCGGGAAATCGATGTGGGTTCCGAACTGTCCCGGGAAACGGAAGGACTGGATGCGGCATTCCAGCATCGGATTGCCCCAGTCGAAAAGCACCTTTCCGAGTTCCACGGATCCTTCCGGGATTCCTGACCAGTAAGGGCTTTCATTGCTCATTTCATGAGAAAGATCTACCCATTTGTAATTCTTTGCTTCCTGAAGCTCGTTCCATAACTTATACATGCCGAACCCTCCTTTATTTATTCTGCGCATCGGTGCGCTGATGTACAGTTTTATTCTATCAGAATGACGGACATATTTCCACTACCGTTGAGAGAAAAACCGGATATTTCAGGCCTGATGGCGCACGATTTTGTATTCGTCGCCTTCCCGCCAGCAGGGGCAGCCATGATAGCGGCTTTCTGTGAGGCGCGCGAGATCGTCCTGATCCATATCGGCCTCGCAGAGGTATTCTTCGGTTTCTTCGTCCCATGCGTAGTAGACGCAGGTTTCACATTCCATAATTAATAATCCTTTTCGTCATAACCTGTGAGAAACACTGCAGCTGTGTGAAACACCTCCGATGTTTACAAGGTGTCATGATGTGTGTGAAACAGCGCTCTCCGTGAAACATGGCAAGCCATGTTTACAAGGTATCATGATGTGCGTGAAACAGTGTCATCCGTGGAACATGGCAAGACATGTTTCACGGATGGCACTGTTTCACGCACATCATGTTATGCACATCATGCTATGCACATCATGCTATTGCAGTGTTACGGCATATAGCGGATCTCGATTTCCGCAAGTTCTCCGTCTTTCAGGGTGATCGAGGCGGAATGCCTGGTGATCAGGAGGTCGTTGGTCGTAAGATACGCGCGGACTTTTTTCGGCGTGGAGACTTCGTTGGTCTTTTTGCTCCGGGGATTGGAAAGGTCGCGGATCTTTACTTCCGCGGAAACGGGAAGCACTGCCGTGCCGTGCGGTGTGTAGGAGGTCATGTCATTCACTCCCTGCATCCGGTAGGTGCCGTCCTCGCCCTCGCAGAGATCAATTCCACCGGCCTCCAGGCCGCCGTTGACAAAAAGCACGGGAGACTCCTGGACGGTCGAAAGTTCCACGGACTCCACCGGGATCTCCTCCCCGCCGATCACCAGAATGTCTCCGGGAACCATCATGGTCACGTCCACGAGGTCGAAATACTCCGGCGTGAAGATATCGGCTGTAAGTTCCCATTTTCCGTCCTCTTCCCTGAAATCCTCCGGAGAGAACTCAGCGGCGTAGGTGCCGTCCGGGAGTTCCGGGGCAGCATCCTCCTGCTGTGAGGGGGTCGGAAGGGCGGCAATCGGCATCACGATCTCCGGGATCCGTTTCTGCCCTGTCGCCATCATGCAGGCATCAAGGACCGCGGCCAGCGACATCTGAGAGAGCCCAAGGTCATACGTCAGCGAATAGAAGGTATCCCCCGAAGACCAGGTGCAGATCCCGATCTTTTCCGTGAGGGCATCCGTGAAGGTGACATCCGCCTCCTCCGTATGCGTGACCACGGGTTCAGACATATGATCGTCATAGATCCCGTGCATATACGGCGCCAGTTCACTGTTTTTTGTGGCGCGGAGGCAGAGCTCCGTATCCTCCCCGTTCACGTTATCCCGGTGCCAGCGCACATCCGCCATCTGGCCGGAAATGATAAAACACTCCGTTTCCAGGGAAAGGGCGGAGGGATCGATCGGGATTCCGAGAACCATTTCAAATTCAGCGGGGTCCGTGACCGGGACCATGGGATTCGGAAGTCCAAACATCGTTTCCTCCGGGGCGGCCTCTTCTCCGACGGCCACATTCTCTTCTGCCGGCGCCTCCTCCGTAAACGGTACGGAGCGGGTGTCTTCCTGGCAGGCGGAAAGACAGAGGGCGCAAAGCCCTGCTGCAAAAATCATCCAGGTTTTTTTCATCATCATTTTGTCCATCTCGCGCTGGCACCTTCCGGCAGAACGCTCCCGCCCGTCACGGGAAGGCCGAGTTCCCCCGCCTCCGTGTGTCCGCCGAAGCGGGCGCCGGCCGTAAGATCCAGCATGTAGGTAAGGACTCCGGGCTGGAGCCCCGTGGTATAACTGTTGATCAGCACATAAAGCGGGTCATCGGAAAGAAGATCCATACATGTCCTGAGGAACGGGAAAATGGAGGTCTCGATCTTCCAGACCTCGCCTTTCGGGCCCCGGCCGTAGGAAGGCGGATCCATGATAATGGCATCGTAATGGTTTCCCCGGCGGATCTCCCGCTCCACAAATTTTCCGCAGTCATCCGTCAGCCACCGGATGGGCGCTTCGGAAAGCCCGGACGATGCCGCGTTTTCCTTTGCCCAGAGGACCATGCCCCTGGAGGCATCCACATGCGTGACACTGGCGCCTGCTGCCGCGGCCGAGATCGTAGCTCCGCCGGTATAGGCAAAGAGATTGAGAACCCGGACCTCTTTCCCTTTGGAGATACGGTCCCGGATGGGCCGGTAGGACCAGTCCCAGTTGGCCGCCTGCTCCGGGAATACCCCGGTGTGCTTGAACGCAAACGGTTTCAGGTGAAAGGTCAGACGGTACTGCTCCTCCGCGGGAAGGGTGCCGCGGCCGAGTGTATAATCTATTTTCCATTCCTCGGGAAGGTCAAAGAACTCCCAGTTCCCGCCGCCTTTTTCGCTGCGGTGATAGTGGGCATTGGGCTTTTTCCAGCCCCGGGCCTTCTTTTCCTCGGTCCAGATGACCTGGGGGTCCGGACGGATCAGCTGATAGGGGCCCCAGGCCTCGAGCTTTTCGCCTCCCGACGTTCCCAAAACTTTATAATCTTCCCATTGATCTGCAATCCACATAAATCATCTTCCTCCGGTGAGGACCAAAAGTACACGCGGCGCGAATTTCCGAAGAACACGGTGCAGCCCGCAGGCCGCCGCGATGCAAAAAGCGGGCATCCATAAATACGTAATGATATTGGCAGCCGCCGACTCTCCGAGGTGAAGGGCGCCCTCCAGCGCCCACACGGCACGAATGACCATATAGTGGGTGGCGTAGACAAAAAAGTTCAGATTCATGAAAGACGGAAGGCTGCCGTCGTCCCCGGACACGATAAACCGTCCCGCCCCCTCGATGAGAAACCACACAAGGATTGCGCCAAAGGCCCGCTGAAGCACGGTACCCGCAAGGCGGTACGGCATCGAAAGCGCCGTTTCCAGAATGCCGGAAAGAAGAAAAACAGCAAGGGATATGGCAAACTGCCGGGAAAGAAGCTTCCGGCCGGCTGTGCCCTGCGGCTTTTCCACCGCGTCCCGGTAACAGAGCGCCGAAAAAGCCCCGAGAGAG
>JAZUHZ010000181.1:0-3138 GCA_045642005.1 Candidatus Avilachnospira sp. | reverse complement strand
TCCATCGTGCCGGTATCCAGCCACGCGTAACCACGGCCGAGAAGAATGCCGTGAAGACGACCCTCCTGAAGATACATATCATTTAACGTTGTGATCTCCAGCTCTCCGCGCGCCGAAGGTTTCACCTGCTTCGCTTTTTCCGCGACGCCCTTCGGATAAAAATACAAACCGGTTATGCAATAGTTGGACTTTGGTTCCTTCGGTTTCTCTTCGACTGACAGGATCTTCCCATCCGGAGCCACTTCCATGACGCCAAAGCGTTCGGGATCATGGACATAATAGCCGAAGATCGTAGCCAGACCTTTGGCGGCATCGGCGGAAGCCTGCTTCAATTTCTCGGTGAGCCCATTGCCATAAAAGATATTATCGCCAAGGATCATCGCGCATTCCTCACCGGCGATAAACTCTTCTCCCAGAATAAATGCCTGGGCCAGGCCATCCGGCGAAGGTTGTTCCTTATACTGTAAGGAAATGCCAAATTGGCTTCCATCCCCCAACAGTCTTTCGAACTTGGGCAGATCCTGCGGGGTAGAGATGACCAGAATATCCTGGATACCAGCCAACATCAGGGTGCTGAGAGGATAGTAGATCATCGGTTTGTCATACACGGGAAGAAGTTGTTTGGAAGTCACCATGGTCAAAGGATACAGACGGGTTCCTGCTCCACCGGCTAAAATAATGCCTTTCATCGTTTTTTTCCTTTCCTGGCAGAAAGACTTGTTTCCACGGGATTTTTCCTTTGGGTGCGTCCGGATGGATGTGCGGTGAGGCTGTCAAAGGCTTTTTTCACCGGCTCCCGGTTCCGATCCGTAGACCGTATAGGGATATTTCAACCCGAAGGACGCATAGACAGCCTCCAGCTCGTTGTCCTCCACCGTGCGTACGGTTTTCGCCGGGCCGTTCTTTTCGCAGTAGGTCCTGCCCCGCAGGATCCGGAAACCGTTTTCCGTGCGGAGGTGGAATAACTCTTCATGGGTGAAGGGGATCTTCGGATCCATGGCCACAAGCTTGAAGTATGTCAACGTTTCCAGCGATGCCGGCTCTTCACGGAAGGCATAGTTGGCGACCCACTCGCCCTTGAGCTGAACAAAGAGCATCCAGCTGCCGTCCTCGCGTTTCCGGAGCAGATATGCCTCATTTCCGGGCTTTTGTATAACTCCGTCCAGAAGCCGCAGCGGCTTCAACGAAGAGGAAAAGGAATCTCCCACATCGGAAAGCCACATGTCCCCGGTGTTGTCCTTCACGATCAGCCCGGAATGGCGATACTCCGTGTTTTCCATATGCGTGCGGTAATGATCCGCCATGACGGGATATGCTTCGTATCCGAGACTGCAGAGCACGTCCGCCAGGAGAGCGTTCAGGTCGTAGCATACGCCGCCGCGGCCGTTTTCCACGATCTGACGGAAGAGCCCCTCCAGTGTGATCGGTTCTTTTCTCAGATTCAGATAATCGATGTTTTCATAAGGAATATGGGTGACCTGCGCGCGGAAAACCTTCTCAAGGAGTTCTCCGTCCGCGTTGATGCTCTCCGGCATCGTCAGTCCGACCCGTTCGAAATACCGTTCCAGGTTTTTCTTTTCCATTGAAACCTCCTTTTGGAACCTCCTCTTGAAACCTGCCTCTGTCAGTCTGGTACATCACAGGGCTCCTCATACTGCAGGCCAAACTGCGCGTATGCCCATGGAAGCTGTTCCGGCGGGCAATCATAGCTATATATCCTGTCTCCGAAATATTCCCGGTAGGAGTTGCCGAACAGTGTCCGGCGCCCTTCCGGTGTGCCGATGGAGAACGTTCTTTTTACTTTTCCGGCAGGGTCTCTTCCCGCGACTGTGAATTCTTTGATCTTTGTGCCGATTTCCGGCGTGATCCCGGGATATTCCATCCGGAATGAAGCATTGACGCTGGGACCGATCAGGCACATTTTCCCGTCTCTTTCCTCCAGGAGGAATTCCTCGCCATCCAGCAGCTGCTTCATGCCGGGAACGAAGCGGATCGGTTTCTTGCTGCTCATAAAGGTGGAAAAGGTGGTTTCCGCCAGCCAGCGCGTGCCCTCACAATCCGTTACGATCAGCGTTTTATGGATGTGGGAACGGAGCTTTTCCTGAAAGGAGACGGTTCCCACAGGCAGAACATCATAGCCGAGTTCCGTCAGGAACCATCCGAACAGGCCCGCGACATCGTGACAGATCCCGCCTTTTTTCTCCAGTACGATCCGTTGGAAAAGGTCATCCGTATTGCAGGGAATGTATTTCTTTGTCAGAAACTGAGTATTCTCATAGGGAATACTGATGATGTTATGAAACACGAGCTTCTCCAGAAGCGCGGCATCGGGCACAATGTTTTCCGGCATTGTCAATCCAATGCGTTCAAAATACTGACTTACTCTTACTTCATCCATGTTCGGTCCTCATTTCCTGATTTGCAGTCCAAACTGAGCATATGCCCAAGGCATGAGTTCATGGGGACATTCATACTGATAAAGATCGCTTCCGGACGACTCACGGTAGCGATTTCCGGTCAGGGTGCGGCGACCCTCGGGCGTCACAATGGAGAAGACTTCCTTATGGCAGATCGCGTTTTCCGGATATTTCGCCATGGCGCTGAACTTGGAGTCATTCCTGTCTTCCACGGTGATATCCTTATCCCGCGTCTGCAGAAGATCCGTCCATGTTTCAGCTTTTCTTTCCTGCAAGAGGATCCTTCCGGCCGGGTCCTTTATGAAGCGGAAGTGGCTTCCGAAGGCGGCCAGATCCACCCCCTCCACGAGGGGAAGCGGTTCGAAGAAGCGGGTGAAGGGATTGGCGATATCGCACCACCAGATCTGCCCCTCCTGATCCTCAACGAGCATGATTACGTGAAAATTCAGGTCTTCCGCCGCTTTAAAGCAGATCGCCGTTGAAAAATAGCGTACCCGGTAGCCGATGACCGTCAGCAGTTCACCGAAAAGGGGATTCATATCGATGCACATTCCACCCCGTTTCCGGCAGATCACCTCGAGGAACTGCGTTTCAAAATCGGTCGGCAAAACGCGCCCAGTGAGGTAATCTGTGTTTTCATAAGGAATCATCAGCACATGCTGACGATGAAGCGCCAGGAGCGTTTCCCTGTCCGGGGAAAGCCTGTCCGGCATCTTCATCG
>JAZUHZ010000180.1:0-1858 GCA_045642005.1 Candidatus Avilachnospira sp. | reverse complement strand
CGATACCCGTCTGCCGACATTTCCTTTGCAAGGATACGGTATATGACGGGCTTTCCGAGGCGGGAACCGATCTTGACTGCAGTTTCAGTATCTTTGGAAAGATGCACATACAGTCTCGATTTCGGGATAAGCCCCTCTTTATCAATGGAAAGTACATACTTTTCCCCGGTTCCGTGATAAAGAATGTCGGGTGGAATCTTCTCTTCAAGCTCCACATCGACAGGGATGGAATGCCCCTGGTTTGCCCTTATGAGAGTTTTGTCTTCATTAAATGAGTACCTCTGCTTTTCATCGGAGGCAACGATCTCTTCGAGCATTTCCATGGAGAAAGGCTGGTTTTCTGATATGCCGGCGATAAGTTCGGCGACATCCGCCCATCCGTGCTCGTCGAGACTGATCCCGATCTCCTCCGGTTTATGACGGAGTATCAGTGCTATGAATTTGCTTGTGTCTTTCAGTGACATTTGATCTTGATCCTTTTCTCATGGCAGGGACATCTGTCCTTGTCATTTCCTTCCGGTATGTATGGTTATCTGGATCATTACGGCATAAAGAATGCCGAAAATGCAGCAGCCTGTCTTCCACGGTGTCCGGTCATTAAGCACCATAAGGCAGATCCCGTACACGGAAAAGCAGAACAGCATTACAAGGGAACATATCATCTGCAGCGTATTCGGTTTTCCTCTTCTTTTCGCTGTCATAATAAATAGTTATTCCGAGATTCTTCCGCAAAACATGATGACCGGGCCGATATCGGTATCCGCGTAAATGAAGAATGAAAACGGCCTGTCCGCTGTGAATATGACAGGCTCTCTCCTGTCCTGAAAAGTTCTGTATCACAGCTCTCTTTTTACTTTACATATTTTGTCAGCACATAGCTGTTTGAAAGAAGATGCCCGCCGTTTAACGCCGCGGCGTTTTCCATCAGAAGGTCCGCGATCAGGCACCCCGTTTCGTCCTCGGAAAACAGGGAAACCAGTCCCTCATACGCAGCTTTCCCGTAGGCCAGTTCCTTCGCGTACGCCCGGATGAGCGCCGCACCGCAGTACTCCATCGGAAGCTCGTACATGCCGTCCGCCGCCTGCGAGATTTCGCCCATACGGCAGAATTCCGAAAGCCCGAGGCCTGTCTCCGCTCCGATGAGGCTCTCGCATTCCGCGAGCCTGCTTTCCGCCTCCTCTTTTGAAGAAAAACGCTGCACGGCGGTTACGGGCTCATAGAGAGATTTCCGGTCCGCAAACCGGCTTTCAAACAGGGCCCGGTAGGTTTCTCTCAGTTCTTTCGAAGCGGAAACATAGTCCTCCCGCCCTTTCAGCGCGGCAATTTCCGCTTTCACCGGATCCGAATCCGCAATTTCAAGGGAAAGGTCCTTTCCGAAACGGACCACCTTTTCGTTTGCGAAGGGATACAGCTCCGTGTAGAAATCACCGGCATCAAAAACATTGAAAACGGTACCAAATTTCCCGGCGTCCGCCCGGACGGTTATCGGCATGCAGTTAAAGGTATAGGTAAACGACCGGACCGCCGGATCCGTTTCCAGCTGTGCTCCGGCAATATTGGCAAGCCCTGCGCCCCGGGAATGGCCGGTGAGCAAAATACAGTTCTCCGCTGACGGATCATCATGTTCCTCCATGTAAGACTCAATCATAGAAAGCGCCCGTGAAGCGCCGATATCCAGGCCTTTCAGATTTTCTGTGTCTTTCCATTCCGGGTGTTTTCCGGTCAATGACGTATATTCCGCCCCCGCAAAGCCCGGATCAAAAGCGCTCACCCATTCCTGTGCGGAAAAGCTCCCCCGGAAGACCGCCACATAAGTGTCATACCGATCCTGCACCTTCTGATACCCGAGAACCAGCGT
>JAZUHZ010000179.1:0-8399 GCA_045642005.1 Candidatus Avilachnospira sp. | reverse complement strand
CTTCTTCTCCACCACCGCCTGCACTTTCGTCAGTACCGTGCAGAAAAGAAGGTAGATCAGCGCGACTTCGATATAGAGCGCGAGATGTTCATAATAGCGGGAGGCAATCCTCTGGGTGACCATGAACATTTCCATTACCGTGATATTCGCAGCCAGGGAGGTGTCCTTCACCATACTGATGAGCGAGTTGGAAAGTGACGGAAAGGCGCTCCGGAGAGCCTGCGGGAAGATAATATACCGCATGGTCTTCACAAAGCTTAATCCGAGGCACCGGCCGGCCTCCATCTGCTCCTTGGGGATCGACTCCAGCGAGCCCCTCACGGTCTCCGCACAGTAGGCGCCCTCATTGATTGCAAACACAACAATGGCAGAAGGAAAAGGGTCGATCATGATCCCGAGATTCGGAAGTCCGTAAAACACAACGTAAAGCTGCACCAGGAGCGGCGTTCCCCGGACGACCCAGATATAAAACCGCGCAAGGCTCTTAAGAACCGGTACCTTTGCGATCTGGATCACCGCTGTGATGACGGCGATGACCATGGCAATGGAAAACGAGATCACCGTCAGCGGGATGGTCATCTTAAGACCTGGTATTAAAATCTTCGGGAAGGATTCCAGAAGAATCCCCCATAAACGCTCACTCATAAAAGCTTATTCTTCCACGCTGTAGGTATTTTCCTCAAGAAACTCTGCACCAAACCCCTGAACGCGGTACCTGTATTCCGTATATTTGTCGGGCCCCGCCGAAAGCGTACCGTAAATGACCCGTTCCTCCGGATCCGGCACGGCATCGGGGATCGTGTCAAAGTTACTGCACTTCACAAAAGTATTTCCGACACCGAGCCAGCAGTCCATATAGAAGGTATTCTTCGTTCCGACCGCCGTGTGAAAGAACACAAGATCCGGCAGCCCGTCGAAGTTCACGTCTTCCTCAAAGACCACGCTGTCCGCGCCCGGGAACCAGTTGGAATCCGGATCAATCTCCTGGGTAAAGGAAGCGTCGCAGCCGAAACCGCCTGTCACCCGGATCTGCCATTTCCGATGCGGTTCCTCCTCATCTGCGGGAGTCACCACGATCGTCCTGGTGCCGGGGATCACGGTACTTCCGTTCTCCTCCCGCGGTGCATCGGAGTACTCCTGATAACCGTTCTCCGTGATCCTTATCCAGAAGCGGCCAAGGCCCTGATCATAGAAAGCATCCTGATCCACCGAGGTGATATAGATGCCGGCGCCTGCCGTCTCTCCGGTGCGGTCCGAAATCAGAAGTTCCGGAACCGACTCATCAGTCCGGGTGCTGTGTACCCGGACGATTTCCGCCTCTCCGGCCAGATTCCAGAACGGGGAGATCTCATCGTTTTTCGTTTCAAAAAGCGTGGCCTCCGTCCCGGAGATCGTCAGAAGATCCATCGTCAGGTCCATCCCGTCGATTTTCTCCGTGTACCAGACACCCTCCAGGTTCTGGAGTGTCACGGTATCATGAAGCCAGGGATCCGTATCCGTGGATTCCCGCTTCCACTCGGTCGTAAATCCTCCGTCATAGAAGGAATCGTCCTTCACCCAGCGGATATAAATGGTACAGATATTTTCGCCCTCTGCGGACATGATCCGGAAGGCGGGACATACATTCCGGTAGGTGCGGTCTTCGATAGAGATCTCTCCCTCTCCGTTCCACGCGCCTTTTTTCTCTCCGTTCAGATACGTCTCGATCCGGCCGTGCGTACCGTTCACCGTGAGGATTTCCTTCACCTTCGTGCCGTCACTGTCTGTATATTCATTCACCCATCTGCCCTGCAGCTTTGTAAGGCTGACGCTCTTATAGGTCTTGTGGACCTCGTACTCCGTGGGAACAAAGGGCATTCTCGCATAATCGGGCATCTCCTTTTTCTCATAGGCTGCGAGGCAGTCATCGTAAAGCTTACTGTGAGGAAGCGCATTCTCCTCGGTCTCCGCCGGGGCCTCCGTCTCCTCTTCCCTCTTTACGGTCACATCTTTTATAAAATTCTCCGCCTTCGGAAGGTCGCTTCCGTCCGTTTCCGTTTCTGCCGGTTCCGTCGCGGCCTCTGTCACAGCTTCCGTTGCGGCCGCAGCGGACGCAGGCGCCTCCGTCTCCTGTCCGGAGGACATGGCTTCGGTGGTTTCCGGCGGCATCTCCGCCTTCGTACAGGAAACCAGGAAAACGGCGGCAGCCGTCACAAGAACAGCGGTCAGAATTCTCTTCAAATTTCAGTCCTCCTTCACAAATCCGGGATTCCCCGGTCATCCGAGGTGCATGACATTAATAAGCAGCGTCCATGCCAGCGTATAATAGGTCACAACGGCGATCAGGTCGTTTAAGGTGGTGATCAGCGGACCGGAGGCCACGGCCGGGTCGATGCCGATCTTCTTAAAGAGCATGGGAATAATGGACCCCATGCAGCCGGAAATGGTCATGGCCACCAGAAGCGACAGTCCCACACACCCGGAAATGGCAAAGGACGTAATCGGTGTCTGTCCTTTCAGGAACAGAAGATACAGCCCGATGAACAAAACGGAGATCACGCCCAGGAGGAAACCGTTGGAGAATCCGACCCGGAGCTCCTTCCAGACAAAACCGGCTTTCTGACGGCCCGTAAGATTTTCATCCATCAGAAGACGAATCGTGACGGCCAGGGACTGAGAACCCGCGTTACCGCTCATGCCGAGGATCAGAGACTGGAAGAACATCACAATGGGAAGTCCCGAAATGACCGTCTCAAAGGTACCGATGACGGTGGAGACTCCGATGCCAAGACCGAGAAGGATCAGAAGCCAGGGAAGACGTTTCGCTAAAGACGCCTTGATGGGCTCATTCAGCTCCTCCTCTGCGGTCAGACCGGCGAGCTTTGCATAGTCTTCGCCGAGGGCGTCATCCACGACCTCAACCATGCTCTGGGAGGTGATCACGCCGAGCATGATGTTCTGATTGTCGAGAACCGGGATCAGATCCTCGGAATAGTCCTTTAACTGTTCCAGGCAGTCGTCCGTATTCTCATGACCGTATACATACGGATAGGTGGTCATCACGAGATCGGAAAGGTCATCTCCCTGCCGGGCAATGATCAGTTCCTTCAGATCAATGGCACCGACAAAGGTTTCTGCTTCGTCCAGCACAAAGATCTTGGAAATGTTGTCATTCTGCGGAGCCTGCCGCACCAGCTCCCCCATGGCCTGCTTCACCGTCAGCCCCTCATGGATGGCAATGAAGTTCGTGGTCATGTGGCTTCCGATCTCGTCCTCATCAAAGGACGCCAGAAGAGCGATATCCTTTCTGGACTCTGCGTCCATCAGTTCGATCAGAATGCCGCGCTTGATCTTCTCGATCTCCCGGAGAACATCGACAGCCACGTCCGGCTCCATATGGCTGATGACGGCTGCGGCCTTCCGGATGTCCATCTCATCAAGATAGTGAGCGACATCCTCTTCCTCCGCATACTCGAGAACGCTCGAAAGCGTATTGATCCCGAGCATCCGGTAAAGCTTCTGCCGCTCTGTGACGGTAAGCAGAGAAAGAACCTCCGCGATATCATTGTCATGATAATCATCGAGACGTTCTCTCATCACCTTCGGGGAGATATTCGAGCGGATGATCTCCGCGATTTCTTCCGAATAATCAGGCTTTGCCTGCGGTGCTTCCTCTTCTTCTTTTGTTTCCTGGGGTTCGTTTAATTTCAGCTCGGGATCGAGCTCGATAAGTTCATTGTCCATGCCAAGTCCTCCTTTTTCGGAAAACAAAGAACCGGCCTGCGCCGGTTCACCTGCATGCACATAAAAACCGTGATCAGAGCGGCGCAAAACGGATTGTCTTCAGTTGAAAATTGTCGTCCTGTCTACTTCGACCATGACCGTCGTCCACTCGTACTCACTTCCTTTTCTAAGAAATCAGATTTTTTTCAGTATACAGGATACCGGAGAGAAAATCAAGTTGCAAAAAAGCGGAAACCGCACAAAAAAACGGAAACCGTCGGTTTCCGTTTTTTGTATAAATCCATTCCGGATAAGATCATCTCTTTGAGAACTGGGGTGCCTTACGAGCTTTCTTGAGACCGTATTTCTTACGCTCTTTCATACGGGAATCTCTGGTAAGGAATCCTTCTGCCTTCAGTGCGGGTCTGTTCTCGGTATCCTCTTCGCAAAGAGCTCTTGCGATACCGTGACGGATTGCACCTGCCTGGCCGCTCATTCCGCCGCCGCGGACAGTAACCATGATGTCAAACTTTCCTTCGTTATTTGTAGCAACGAGGGGCTGACGAACGATCATCTTCAGTGTATCAAGACCGAAGTACTCATCAAGTGATCTGCCGTTTACCGTGATCTCGCCCTTGCCGGGTGTAACGAATACTCTGGCGATGGATTTTTTTCTGCGGCCTGTGCCGTAATACTTTGCTGCTGCCATTTTAATCTCCCTCCGAATCAGAATTCAAGTTTCTCAGGCTTCTGTGCCTCGTGCTTGTGCTCGGGACCAGCGTATACAAAAAGCTTCTTATACATCTGATTTCCAAGAGCTCCCTTGGGAAGCATACCTCTTACTGCGTGCTCAACAGCCTGTGTGGGGTGCTTTTCCATTAACTCCGCAAGGTTGACTGTCTTAGCTCCGCCAACGTAATCGGAATGGCTGAAGTATGTCTTGTCATGCATCTTTGCACCGGTTACTTTGAACTTGTCAGCATTTACAATGATCACATAGTCACCGCAGTCGATGAAAGGTGTGAAAATCGGTTTCTTCTTTCCTCTGAGTACCATAGCCACTTCTGAAGCAAGGCGTCCCAGAGTCTTTCCTTCTGCATCTACAACGTACCATTTTCTCTCTAATGTTGTAGCGCTGGGCATATAACTCTTCATGGTAAACCTCCATATAGTAAATATGTTTATTGTGTTGATGCCTCAGCCGGGGCTAGTGGTCTTAAGCATCGAAAAAGTGCCGTCTCCACAAACAGCTTTTCAATTATATCACAACTTCCGCATGTGTCAATCAGAATATTTCAATTTTTTTAAAAAATCATGATACGCGTAAAACATTTTTGTTTCACGCGTATCATGCAGATTATTCAGAAAGTTTTTCACAAAGCTCTCTGAGCGCGGCCGCCCGATGGCTGATCTTATTCTTCTCCTCCGGCAGGATCTGTGCGGAGGTGCATCCGTATTCGGGAAGATAGAAAAGCGGGTCATAGCCGAATCCGTACTGTCCCTTCTCCTCGAAGCCGATCTCTCCGTGGAAATACCCTTCCGCCGTCACCTCTCGTCCATCCGGATAAGTCAGCGCAATCGCACAGGTATAATGAGCCTTCCGGTCCGAAACGCCCTCCATCTTCTCAAGAAGGAGACGGTTATTTTCGGCATCGTCCCCGTGAACGCCGGAGAACCTCGCGGAATAGATCCCGGGGGCTCCGCCGAGGGCATCCACACAGATGCCGGAGTCATCCGCCAGCGCCGCGCATCCGGTGATCTCTGTCATTTCCCGTGCCTTTTTGAGGGCGTTCTCCATGAAAGTGGTTCCGTCCTCCACGGTCTCATGCTCGATTCCGGCTTCCCGGGCACTCACGATCTCCGAAAAGAAATCTCCGAGGATCTCCCTGATCTCAATAAGCTTATGCTGATTATTGGAAGCAATGATCAGTTTCATTTGGCTGCCAGCTCTGCCTTTGCCTTGGCAACGGCAGCGATCATCTCTTCGAGAAGCTCGTCGGGACGGTCGGACTTGATGATGCCGGAAGCAGCGCCGGCTGCATCGGAACCGGCCATGATGTACTCATACACATCCTCTGCGGTGGAGATACCGGCTGCGATCTCGGTGATGATGGAGGGATCCACTTCATGAACTGCCTTCACAACGCCGCTCACATAAGACATATCGGGAGAAACACCGGTGCCGATCAGTTCAGAGGGTTCCGGATTCATGATATCGGGATGAAGATTGGCAACAGCCATAGCCTCTGCGATGGAATCAGCGCAGACAAAAGACTTGATGCCTACTTCACGGCAGCGGTCGATCGTGCCCTTTAAGTCGGTCAGCGCGGTCGGTCTCTCGCAGTGGTTGATGCAGGCGCCCCAGGCACCGGCTGCCTTTAAAGCCTCGGGAATGATCTTGCCCATGCCGCGGCCGGGTTTCCAGTTATCTACGCACTGTGCGATCACAAAGAGGTGCGGGCACTCCTTTGCAATATCTTTTAAGTTCATAAAAGAAGAAATGAAAAGTACGTCAACATCGTACTTCACGGCCATCGCCTCGCATTTTCTTGCGAAGTTCATCTCGTCCTCACCGTAAAGATAGCACTTTACGCCGGTTTCAAAATAAGGTGTTCTTAATTCTTTCATATCTGCTCCTTATAAAATATGCTTTCGCATCAGTTTACATAATTATTTGTAGTCAAATCCGCTTTCCGTCGTGATTGTCTCCTCAAGAAGCGCCGGATTCTTAAACATGTGTTTCACAAGCTTTAAGCTTCTTGCGAAATAGAATCCGTCCGCGATCCGCTCATCCACGATGGCCCCGATATCCACGAGGTCTCTTGTCTCCTTCGTTCCGTCCGGCATGAGCACCTCTTCCTTCCGGATGACGCCCATGGTCACAAAAAAGCTGTTCGATCCGTAGTTATTCAAATGATGATACACGGCATCGCAGCCCACGGAACCGAGGTTCGAAAGGAAACAGCTGGCAAAATTCGGATCCCCCTCCCGTAAAGACATAGGGGTGAGGTCCCAGAAATCCAGCCATCGGACGATCCGCACCACAAGCATCAGAAGAATCCTCGGCAGTTTTGCAAAGCGGTCCAGAAGCGCGTCCACCCCTCCGGTGGCCGTCTCACTTTTTCTCGTCTCATGCACCTCTCCGGCGATCCGGTAGCTCAGGGTGTCGAGGGTATCCTCCGCCTTCGGCTTAAAAAACATGAGGGCCTCTTCCGAGGACTCGGCAAAACGCCGCCGGCACACAAAACCGAGTGAAATCTCGTCCCGTTCATACATCCGGTGTCCCTGTACGAAATAGTTCATCTTCGGCCGCTCATGGATCATTTTGGCCAGTGCGAAGATCAGACAGTGAAACACGGTGGTTTTATACTCCGGATGCCCCGCATTCTTCTTTTCCAGAAACTTCACAAGTTCCGTGATATCAAGAGTCTCCCGGAGATACGCTTCACAGTCCGTCCGGTTCGGGTAAAGATGCGCCATGATCGTCTGCATCCCCGGCGTCTCCCGCACCCATCGGGCGTCCTTCCGGTCACCCCATCTCTTCTTATACATAACAGCCTTCTTAAACAACAGATGAGCCCTGCCGTATTCTCTGCTCAGGCGGACTGCGTCCCCCTTGAACTTACGGACATCTTCTCTGTCCGCAGGAACATAGTGAGAGGTCCCTAAGGGCAGAGAAGATGCCGGGTTTCCACCCGGCAACGGCCCTGTTATACTACATTAGAATCCCTGACTTTATCAGTCCTTCTTCTCTTCTTCCTCTTCCTTCTTAGCCTTCTCCTCGAGCTTATTGAATCCCTTTACGATCCAGAAAAGCACAAGAGCGGTCATCAGGAATGTGATGATATTGTTCACAACGATACCGATACCAAAGGAAGCCTCACCAACCTTGAATGCAAGATTTGTGAAATCGATGCCGCCGCAGATGATACCGATCAGCGGGGAGATCAGCTGCTCAACAACGGAATTGACGATTGCTGTGAAAGCGCCGCCGATGATGATGCCGACTGCCATTGCAACAACATTACCCTTTGAAATGAATTCTTTGAACTCTTTCGTAAAATTCTTCATTGCCATACCTCGCTAAAAAATAAATTATGATGTATGATTATACTCAATAACTTTCAATTTATCAATGTGAAGTACGCAAATGAAACAAAAAACTTTTAACGAAGAAATGAAAGAAATGTTCGGCGGGAAAGTATACCGTCTTGCGCTCTCTTCGGGGTGCACCTGCCCGAACCGGGACGGAACGGTCGGTACCGGCGGCTGCATTTTCTGTTCCGCAGGGGGCTCCGGAGAATTCGCCTCCTCCGGTCTGCTGCCCGTCTCAGAGCAGATTGAAACGGCCAAAAAACTCGTGGAGAAGAAGCTTTCCCGGGATTTTGCCGGCTACATGGCCTATTTCCAGAGCTTTACCAATACCTACGGCCCCGTGGAAAAGCTTCGTGCTCTTTTTACAGAGGCGATTTCCCGTCCGGAGATCCTCGCCCTCTCCGTAGCCACCCGCCCGGACTGCCTTCCGGAAGACATGGTGAGCATGCTCGCAGAACTTGGCCGGGAGAAACCTGTCTATGTGGAGCTGGGCCTTCAGACCGCGTGTGAGTCTACCGCATCAAGGATCCACCGGGGCTATCCCCTTTCCGTATATGAGGATGCCTTCCTGCGGTGTAAAAAAGCCGGTATCCGGGTCGTCA